>JAHDBB010000482.1 GCA_020630635.1 Chitinophagales bacterium | reverse complement strand
CTTCCACTCTACTCGCAATACTTTGGCTTTTACATTTAGACTCTTGAAGAAATCTAACCACCAGAGTTGTTGTGCAGAAAGGGTGTCAGTTGGAGACTTGACCTCGATGAGATGATAGGCTCGTTTTTTCCAAATAAAGAGATCGGGAAAACCTGATGAGTGATCTTTGAAGTTTTCGCACATCTTTAATAAAATCGCTTGAAGTTGGGGAAGTTTGAGTTTTTGGTATAATTCTAAAATGGCTGTTTGTAAGTTTTCGTCCCAAATGATTAGAGGATTTTGGATGTCTTTTTTTTCTTGAAAAATTCTTTGGAGTTGTGTACTAAATATTGATTTATCTTGTAAAACATTTAGACGTTGATGAATCGCTTCTTTTCGATTTTTATAAAATTGTGACTTGTATAAATCGGAGGGTAAACGCTGGAGAGGATGATGTAAAGCGGCGGATTTTGTATCGTATAGCAAATCCCAAAACACCACGCCAAAAAGTCCTCGCCATAAATGATTTTCGCTAAAAATACCGTTGTATCCTTTCTTTTGGAAATGCTGTAAAACACCTTGTTCGACTGAATATTGCCAATCTTTGGAAAGTTGTAAGATCTCGGCTTGTTGGAGTTTTTGACGATGGAGACTTTTATCTCCTTTGGTGAGTCGATTGATGAAATCTTGTGCAAAAATCTGCTCTTTGACATTTTGAGGATTTTCTAAAATAGTCCAACAAATTTCAATGGCTTTTTCATTGTTTTTTTGTCTTTTGTAAATGCGAGCTTGACGTTCTCTTGAAGGAGGTTTCAAGGTTTTTTGATAGGCTTCTTTTGCCCATTCATCTTGTTTGTTTTTCTCAAAATGCTTACCTAAACGCAAATGTATTTTATCCCATTTAAAAAGGGCTTTTTCGGTTTCAACTTTTAACGAAACTGACCATTGATTCCACCATTCAAATGTATCTTTGCCTTGATTTTGATCTTCTAAAAGATATAACTTTTGGGAAAGCAACGATAAAGTATAACACTCTTCTATTTCTTGGCGGCTTTGAAAATAAGGAGAAAAATCGGCATCATCTTTCATTTCAAAGGTTCGATGTCCAACATCTCGCACCACAAAATCGGTGGTATTGCCATATAAATTGCCGAAAAATAAATAGCGTATTTTTTGTTCCATCTCTACTTGTGATTGAACAAAAACGGTTGCTTGTTGATTGAAATATTGAGCTATTTTTTCAAAAGGCAATTGGGATAAATGCAATATAAAATCCACTTTCTTTTGGCTCTTTTTTATGTCTTTGCATTCAAAGAATTGAGTCGCTTGGTAAAGTTCTTGTTTGGTATAAATTTTCAAAAGTTCTTCGACAAAAGGAGCATGTTGGGCTTGCAAAATTTCGACAAAATTTGCTTTGACGAGTTGTTTTAAGGCTTTATCGGTATCTTTGATTTCCTCATATTGTAATTGAGAGGCACGAAAAAAAAGGCTTCGTCTTCCCGCCATTCTAAGATAAACGCATTGGCTATCTTCGGTTAATGTTTCAAAGGTTTTAGTAAAGGCTGTTTCATCTTTCGTCAAAATATCACCGTAGTGTTTTTGGACGATGTGAAGGATATATTGGTAATAATGGAGGTAGTATTTGGGCGGTAAAACGATGGGATGGTTGGACACTTTTTTATCCAAATATACGGATTTTTAGCGACATTGGGGAACTACTTCATACTCAAAATTTTTCTTCATAGTCCGTTCTTTTCCAAATCCATCTTTATAAATAGCCTGTATATTGAGCGTCTTTTTTCCTAAAGAAGAGTTCTGAATCACGTATTTGGCTCGTTGATTTTCATTGAGTCTATATTCGCTATCATTGACTTTGATATATTGTTGCTGACAAAAGTTTTCACCCGTTACAAAGATTTCAGCTTCAAAAGTTTCTCCTTTTGCAACCGTTAAGGCAGAGGGCAGCACTGCTATATCGAGCCAATCATAAAAAAGACCAACAGAGGAAAGATGTATCACTGTAACACTCAAAAGATCTAAGGCTAAAATTCTATTTTGTAAACGCAATTCATTAAAGGTATTTTTCCAAAGCCAAAAATCATCAACAGACACTAGTTGTTGAATTGTCTGAATATTGTCTTCTAATTTTTGGATTTGTTGCTCACTATAGGTATGGAGTTTTTTCCATCTATCCTTGTCCTTATCTTTTTGATAATTAGCTAAAGCTTCTTTTATTTGATTCTGTTCTACTTTCCATCGTTCCAAACTTTCGACAGAAGGCTTTTGATCTTCGATAATTTCTCGTTGAATGCGTTCTAAAAAGTCATCATATTTTTTGTTTTTTTCTAAAAACACTTCATAAGGAGGAATGATTTCTGTGTGGTATTCTGTATCAGCAAAATCTATAAAGTTTTCTAGACGTTCTTCTTGTAAAGTCTCATAGCTTGCCAATTTATTTTCAAAATCACGGTCAAAATCTACTTGCATTTGTTGATAGGCTTCTAATGATTTTTGACCTTGTTGCCATTGGTAAAAAAGTATTCCTGTTCCGACTATTGTGGCTACTAAAACCCCAATTACTGGCAGAATAAAAATGATATTTCTTTTCATTTTCATTTACATTTAGGCAAAACTTCATATTCCAACCTTTTGGTTAAAGTCACCAATTTCCTAAAACCATCTCTATAAGTTATTTCTGCATTTATTGTATGACGACCAATAGAAGGTTTTGTTTTGTATTCTGCTCGTCCTGCTGCACCAAAGGAAAATTCTTTATCATTAATTTTAATACTTTCAAGTTTATGCGGAAACTCTGAACCAATCATAAAAACTTGTGCTTCAAATTCTTCGCCGTAGCGTAAGGTTTTGGCAGATGGTATGATCGCAATATCTTTCCAATGAAATCCACAAATTATTTCTACAGATACATTGCTTCTCCCAATCTCTGCTATTTCAAATTCTATGGCTTGATTTTTCAAAAGACAATCTTGCAAAAAACTTTTCCAAATCAAGGTATCATTTACTTCTCTAAAGTCATCTATTCTTTCTTTTATTTCTTCAAATTCATAGCTACATTTATCAAATAATTTTTGTCTTTTAAAATAGATTTTATGATCATTGTATTTCTTCAAAGCTGCTTTAAAATCATCTAATTCATATTTCCATATCCCTAAAGATTCTCGACTTATTTTTTTATCTTCTCTAAGCTCTTTCATCATCCCACTCAACAATTTATTATAAGGTTGAAGGTGTTCCGCTCGAAATTCATGTACTTCATCTAGATATATTTGTCCTTCTGGATTTCTCTCAACGTTTGCTTCCATTTGCTTCATAGAACGAGCAATATTATTCTTATAAAAGTTCTTTTTTTCTTCAAAGTCTTGGCTAAAGTCTTCTAGAAAAGAACTATGTACTTGGATCTTTTGTTGGGTTTGCCAATATTGAAAGGCAAGATAACCCATTCCAATGAGCATTCCCCAAAAGGAAGTTGCTATTAATAAAACGGCTTTTGTATTTCGAGACATAGATTGAGTAACTGATGTGCTGTACAATACGATTTTGCAAGGTGAGTTATTGCCTTCTAAGTGTTAATTTTTGGTAGCAAGTGAATGGTGACCAGTAACTTAAAATATAAAGCAAACAGAAAAACGTCCCTTCATCCTCATTTAATGAGGTTTTTATTTATATTTGCCTTCAATCACTTATCACTTTATAGCACTACAACTATGGCTTTTAAGCAGTTAAAAAACTTTATCAACGGCACTTTTTACGAGCCACACTCTAAAGAATATCTCAATAACTTTAATCCTGCAACAGGAGAAATCTATTCTCAAATTCCTTCGTCAGGTATTGATGATATTAATCAAGCGGTCAAAGCGGCTAAGATGGCTTTTCGTTCTTGGTCTCAAACTTCTCCTGAAAAAAGAGGTCGTTTGCTGATTCGGATAGCCGATATGATTGAGCAAAACTTAGACGCTTTTGCATTGGCAGAAACAGAAGATACGGGTAAACCGATTCAACTTTCAAGGACGGTTGATATTCCAAGAGCAGCCGCTAACTTTCGCTTTTTTGGAACTGCCATCCAACATTTTGCATCAGAATCACATGCAATGGTGGGACAAGGAATCAACTATACTTTACGCAAACCATTGGGCGTAGTTGGTTGTATTTCTCCTTGGAATCTTCCTCTTTATCTCTTTACATGGAAAATTGCTCCTGCATTAGCGGCTGGTAATTGTGTAGTTGGTAAACCTTCAGAAGTAACCCCTGTTACGGCCTTTATGTTAGCAGAAATGTGTAAAAATGCTGGCTTGCCCAATGGCGTTTTAAATATTGTACATGGTAGCGGTCCCAAAGCAGGTCAAGCCTTAGTCGAACATTCTGATGTCAAAGCTATTTCATTTACAGGCGGCACTCAAACTGGACGAGAAATTGCTCAAAAGGCAGGACAAATGCTTAAAAAAGTCTCACTAGAGTTGGGTGGAAAAAATCCCAATATCATTTTTGCCGATTGTGATTTTGATAAGATGCTGACGACTACCTTGCGTTCTTCGTTTCGCAATCAAGGTCAAATTTGTTTGTGTGGTTCTCGCATTTTTATTGAACGTCCTATTTATGAACGATTCAAAACAGAATTTACTGCTAAAACGTTTATGTTAAAAGTAGGTGATCCTTTAGACGAAGATTCATTTATGGGTTCTTTGGTTTCTGAAAATCACCTCAATAAAGTTTTGTATTATGTCAACTTGGCACAAGAGGAAGGAGGCAAAGTATTAACGGGTGGCAAACCTGTTCGTTTGCGAGGTCGTTGTACCAAAGGTTGGTTTATGGAGCCGACCATCATTGAAGGATTGGACAATGAATGTAGGGTCAATCAAGAAGAAATTTTTGGTCCTGTTGTTACCTTGATTCCCTTTGAGACGGAGGAAGAGGTTTTACAGATGGCCAATGATACAGAATACGGTCTTTCGGCTACGGTCTGGACCAATGATTTGACGAGAGCGCATCGTATGTCTGAACAGTTAGAGGCTGGTATTGTTTGGGTCAATACTTGGATGAAACGAGATTTGCGAACGCCTTTTGGTGGTGTCAAAAATTCGGGAGTTGGGCGTGAAGGAGGCTGGGAAGCGTTACGATTTTTTACAGAACCTAAGAATGTTTGTATTGAGTATTAGATTTTTAGGGGACAAGTGATAGTGGCTAGTTGGCTTTGGTTCATTTCGTGGCTTCATCCTAAA
>JAHDBB010000481.1 GCA_020630635.1 Chitinophagales bacterium | reverse complement strand
CACAGAAAACGGTTCTGAAAATGGTCAAATAACAATCAAAAAAATTACTAATGCGCCAATCTGGGATGCACCCTCTCCTGTCTGAACGCCCTAAACTTCTAAAGAACCCAAAAGAAAAACCTCCAATAATTGAGCAAATCCCAACTATTGGAGGCTTAGAGTGGAGCTGGTGGGAGTCGAACCCACGTCCAGATAAAGCTCTCATTCGCTTTCTACACGCTTAGTCGCTTCTTAGTTTTCGAGTTTCGGAAGGTGAAGCCACTTACCAAACCAAAACCTTAACTTCTGAGTTTCATTTTACCACCGAAGTACTTGGCAAAACTAACCTATCGAGGTATGATATGCTCAACACAAAGCGCAGATAGGTGAAACAACCTCGTGGAGCATTGGTGTACTAGTTCCTTGAACTATACAACCATAACTGTCCAATTCCGAAGAATTAGGCAGCCATTCTATGGCTTGTGCCATTTAAAAAGGTTTGTACATTAGTTTTAACGAGCCAATTATACAAAGCTCGACGTGCTTACCAATCAAAGTACAATCCTGTCAATTCCAGTCAGCCCCATTTTCTTTTGCAGTTTGCAAAGATAAGGAATGGATAGGAAATAAATGTGCATTTCTCAACAAAAAGATTTTTTAACTCTATAAGGCGAAAAACGTAAAAATAGCAGGGCTATTTTGAGGCTTTTCAACGCCATAGATTAGAAAATTATTGACGATGAAAATGAGCATTTATTGTCTTTCCATTCCTATTAATGTCATTTAGAATAAAAAAGTTCCTTTGAATTGTTTTTTGTGTAAGTTTTTCTGAAAAAAATGAAAAATAAGGCTGGTTTTAAGGGTAAAGACCTTTCAAAATAGCCCCGATAGTAGTGGTATCGACAAATGGGATGGCAAAAAGGGTTCGGGTGGCTTGGCGATAAGAACGGATAGCGGGACTTTCTATCACGACGAAGCAAATAAACCTTCGCTCCTAGCCCAAAAAATGAATAGGATGAGTGGATTTTTCGAGATTATTAGAATTTTAAACAGGGAAGAGCAACGTCCCTTTCGTCCCTAAAAAAATAGGAACAGAAGAGTAACGCCCCTTCGTCACACTATTAAAAAGTCACCTGTCACTATCACTTGTCACCCTAAAAAATCAATCATCATAATCCAATGTCTGAATTTGCTTCAAAAGACCTTCTACAAAATCATTGAGCGATTGATCTTGGACTTTGGTATTGAGCTTAAAATTTGTGTGCGTATCCTGTGCATTTCGTTGGATTTGCTTCAGACGATTTTGAATGTTACCATTGTTCAGCTTTTGCTCTTGTGGGTCGTACAACAATTCCTTGAAACCCAATGCTTTTAAGTAATCAGCATTCATGGCTTCGATAATGAGCGAGAAAAGGGTGTGGGTATAAGGTTGCATGTCGTAGTGAAACATAGCAGAAAGTGGAATGTACTCTAAGTGAAAACGCTCCAAATCCGAAATTTTATTTCTGAAGTTCTGCAAGGCTCTCAATTCTTCGGCAATCGAAATCGCAACGACTTGTTGGCGGGTAGTCGTACCCATTCCATACGTAGATTTTACCTTGTATAATTCTTTGAAAACCTTTTGCTTATTCCACTGTTGAATATTGCGAAATTTATTGATAATGAGGTCGTTGCGTTCTATTTTGGAAAGGGTAGGAGCCCGATAAACATAGTTGCACATCTCTTCTAACTCATTGGTCAATTTGCCTTGAGGAAGCAAAAAGTAGTCAATTTTATAAACCAGATTGAGCAAAAGATAGGTAATATTGGTCTCATATCTTTGTCTATTCAACGAACCGACCTTATCCAAAGTCGTTGTAATCCACTTTTGTAAAAAAGTATATTTGACCTCTTTTTCATTGATAGGCGTATCTTGGATGTGTTCATCATTGATAGGAATCAAATTGTTGAATTCTTCCAATAATAAATCGTCTTGTTTATCAGCATTGATGGCCATTTCTTTGAAAGCTAGATACAACTTATCAGGAGAGCCATCTAAGGTACTAGAATCAAATTTGAGGCAAGCACTGTCATGGGTGAGCGCAAAGTGACTGTATCGTAAGCTGTAATTGAGTTCCAGCAACCGTCGCATAAAAGCGACATTATTGAGATTTTGGTACTTAACAACAGGAGCTTCTGCAATGATTCTTTCAGGAGTCATGTAGCCCTTGACCAGTTTAGAACCTTGAAATATCTCAAAATCAATACGGTCTTTTTGTGCCTTTACCCGCACATTTTGTTCATTGGTGTCTAATAAATAATCAAAAAAGTGTTGATAAGCCTCCAAAAAGTTTTTTTGGTCATACGCTTTGATAGACTTTTCCCAAGCAGCATATTGCCTAGGGGACTTAAAGGCATCGCTGTATCGCCCAAATCGGATATTGGGTAACTTATTATTATTTAATCCAAGCCAAGAGACTATTTTCCTTATCAATGTTGTGAATTTTCGCTAAAAAGTAAATTACAAAGATATAATTTGAAATTGTAAATGTTGAATTTTTTTAGAATATTGATACAGGTTAATATTTAATGTTTTCTAATACTTGTATGGTTTTTTCCAGCATTTCTTCTGTAAAATCTAAATGCGTCACAAAACGAATCTGTTGTTTGCTAAATTCAATGGCTTTAATATCCTGATCTGCAAGCTGTTGTATAAAGTCTGGTCCAGGCAATTCATCCTTGATTTCAAAGATCAAGATATTGGTATCAACTGGTAAAATATCGGATACATAATCCTGTTTTGCCAAAACCTCTTCCAATTTTTTTGCTCTACGATGATCCTCTGCCAATCGTTCGATATTGTTATCAATGGCATAAAGACAAGCAGCGGCAATCATTCCACATTGTCTCATCCCACCGCCCATCACTTTTCTAACCTTTCGAGCAAAACCAATGCTTTCTTTATCACCTACTAAGACAGAACCCACAGGTGCGCCCAAACCTTTTGAAATACAAATCGAAATACTATCGAACAATGGTCCAATATCAGCCGCTTTTTTATCAATAGCCAATAACGCATTAAATAATCTTGCTCCATCTAGATGAAACTTTAAGTTATTTTCTCTACAAGCTTGGCTCAAAGCCGCTATTTCCTCCAATTGATAATAGCTTCCTCCCCCTTTATTGCAAGTATTTTCAACAACGACCAATTGACTATTGGGCAACCAATCGTGATTGGGTTTGATACTATCAACTACTTGTTGTGGCGTAATTCGTCCCCGATCTCCATCCAACAACTTAATCGAAACCCCTGAATGATAAGCATAACCGCCGACTTCATAGTTATAAATATGTGCCAGTTTATCTGTAATAACTTCATCCAGCGGCTTTGTATGCACTTTTATCGCAATTTGATTGGTCATCGTTCCAGAAGGACAATAAATTGCTGCTTCCTTTTGAAACATATCCGCCATTCGCTGTTCCAATTCATTAGTCGTTGGATCTTCCGCAAAAACATCGTCTCCCAAAGGCGCATTTAACATGGCTTCCTTCATTGCGGGACTCGGTTTGGTCACCGTATCACTTCGTAAGTCTATAATCATATTTTAATAGTTTTTTTAGTGTCCATAGTTATCAGTCAATAGTCCATAGATTTTTAATGACTATTCGACTAGTTTATTTTTTCAGTGTAAGTTTTATTAGGAGAGAACGTTTATTTACTTCGTCGTGATGGGTCTTCCCGCTATCCGTTCTCATCACCCTTGTAGAGTAAATTCATGAATTTACTCTACAAGGGCGATACCACTACTATCGGGTCTAGTTGGTTGAAGAAAGTACTTCTTAGTGCCAGTCAATTGTCTTAACTCGACTTTTTTAGGAATTGAGAGAATTAACAGCATTTTTTGTTACCCGTCACAAAATCAAGAAAAGCACCGCAAGTTACTCGTCACTTATTCTATCCAGGCAAAGCCCCTTGTATCTCCTGCAAAAAGCGTCCACCCAATTCAGGTTTAAGAGCTAAAGTAAAGAATACCCCAAAGACTGCTCCCCAGAAGTGAGCATCATGTCCGATGCCATCGCCTTGCATCCTTCGACTCGCATAAAACTCATATCCCAAATACAAAAGCCCAAAGATAATGGCTGGAATCGGAATAGGGATAGGAAATAATATTAAAGTCTCCAAAGGAAACATCAAGATATAAGAGTACAAAACGGCTGATACAGCTCCCGATGCACCCAAAGCCCGATAATGCGTATGATCTCGGTGCTTAAAATAAGACGGAATCCCTGCCGCAATACCACCTAATAAGTATAATCCCAAGAACATAAAACGTCCCATTCCACCAAAAAAGTTATTAAATCCAAAGACGGTTTCAACGATCCGTCCAAAGTTATAAAGGACAAACATATTGACAAAGAGGTGAAAAAAGTCACCATGTATAAAGACAGAACTTAAAAAACGAGTAAACTGTCCATCTCTTTTAATCAAGTAAGGGATATACATCAGTTTTTCTCTAAGTTTATAATCCCGAAAGGCTAAAAGCGAGGTGACAACAGTAATACCAATAATGGCAATGGTTATAATGTATTCAGACATGTTCATTATTTATTGATGGTGATAGGGTTCGTTGTTTAAGATAGTAAAAGCTCTATATAGTTGCTCGACAAATAAAAGCCGAATCATTTGATGAGAAAAAGTCATTTTGGACAAGGACATCTTGGTATTAGCAGCTTGATAGACTTCTTGGCTAAAACCATAAGCTCCACCAATAATAAAATGAACATTTTTATGACTATTAAGCATCAACTTTTGCAAATATTGAGCGAAGGCTACAGAAGTATATTCCTTCCCGTTTTCATCTAATAATATAGTGAAGGCACTTTTAATATTTTTACTTAAAATCAGTTGTCCTTCAGCCGATTTGATGGCATTGGGTTTTAGATTTTTGGTGTTTTTGAGGTCAGGAATATAGTTGATGGTAAACTTGTTATAATGTTTGAGTCGCTTTTCATATTCTTGGATACCTTCTTGAAGATAAGCCAAGTTGGTTTTGCCTACGCAAGTTAAGACGATGTTCATAGGTCTAAATTACATGTTTTTTTACGACTCTTGGGTAAATTGGGTTGGAAAATGTTGAAAGTAAGGGCAGATGAGCGCAAAAAGCCTGTTGGATGGGAAATATTTGGGGAAGGGAAGGCTGTAAATGAAAAATGCGTAACCACTTGTTGAACAAGTAATTACGCATTGCGGAGAAAGAGGGATT
>JAHDBB010000480.1 GCA_020630635.1 Chitinophagales bacterium | reverse complement strand
TACCACTCCTATCGGGGCTAGTTGGTTTGGGTTTCTACCTATAGTAACTGAACTACATTCGTAGATTCATCCCAAAGTCACAAAAAGAACTAAAATGGTCACTCGCCAATTATCACCAATCACTCATCACCAGTCACTCGTCACCAGTCACTCATCACTCATCACCAGTCACCAGTCACCAGTCACCAGTCACCAGTCACCAGTCACCAGTCACCAGTCACTCACTACCAGTCTTACCTCCTCACCTCAATAAAGCCACCTTTTTTCACAAAGTCCTCATCCTGTGTCAATTGAATCTGGTAATAATAAACCCCTGCATCTACCATTCGACCTTGCGCTCCTATTCGTCCATCCCACAACACCTTATTATGATCTACTACCGAATTGTATTCATAAACGATGCGTCCCATTCGATCAAAAACAAACAGCTTCACATCATAGTCATAATAACAAGTACTCAAATTCTCAATATCAAAAATATCATTGATACCATCTCCATTAGGGGTAAAGACATTGCCCGCTTTTATTTCACAAGTCATATCATCCAATGAACGATTGAGTCTCGCTCCCACCTCTGTACAACCTTCTGTAATATCCACTGTAACATACACCGTATCACAAGCTCCCATCGCATCACAACCAATCACTTCGATTTCATCTAAGCCTGTCAATCCAGGTAATGGTAAATAGGTAAAGCATTGTTCATCCAATAGCTCAATACTGCAATGGAACAAAGTATGTGCTTCTGTCAAAAGCATATTGGGTTCACAAAAATCAACACAAACCTCTATCATCGTCATAAACTTCGTACAAGTTTGAAAATCACCACAGTCTCCTATTTCTTCGATTTCTCCCAATACATTCAAAACAACCTCGACTTCTTCTTCGATACCACTTCCATCACATAAGGTATAAGTAAAGGAAGTTGATCCAACAAATCCATTGACAGGTATATAATAAACATTTCCATTAGAATGCATCAAAATCACCCCTGAATTGGGTTGTTGTGCATCACAAATATAATGTTGATCTGATACATCATCATTGCTCATCACATCCAATAAAGTGGTCGCATTCATTTCTATATCAAAAGCATCTGGCACACCAATACTTGCCGCTTCTGCTACGACTTCACCACAAGCAGCATCTACATCTATTTCATACACAACCGTATCACAAACCATCGAACCATTCACCATATTACAAGCGACTGCTTCCACTACATCCATTCCTTCAAAACTTGGTAAGGGCGTATATCTAAAACATTCTTCATCGACCATACTCGCTATATTTTCATTATTGACCACCGTAATAGAAGAAAGCTGTGAGGTAGTCGGTAGTTTACAAAAACTAGGACACAATACAATCGACTCACCAGTTCCTATACACTCTTGACCGATTTCATTTTCACACTCAATCATTTCTGGTTCACAATTACCAATCGTCATAGTCCAAGTCTGCAAATAACAATCTCCTGCTGTATTCAAAGCAGTCAATCGTATTTTTTCCTGCATTCCATTGGAGAGACTAGGCATTGGTGTGTAAGTAAGACAAGCTCCATTAACGGATAAAGCACTACCAAATTCAGTCTCACCTTCTAAATTCATAAAGCTAGATAAATCACAAAATTGCGGGCAAATTTCAAAACTTTCTAAGGCATTGGTACACGCTTCACCTCCTCCACAAACAGTTGGTTCAAGACAAGGATCTGCACCAGCACAATTATAAGCATATTCAAAATTAGCACTATTACAACTTCCCGAAGCTCCTAAGTTAGTAACTGTGAATACGACCGTACCTTGTTCTCCCTCTACAGCTTCAAAGGTAGAACCGTCACCACTCATTCCACCCATAGACCAGCTCACAAAAAAGTTATCACAAGTCTGTAATTCGACTTGACAATCTTGTTCATTGGCAATTAAATTGGCTTCTATTTCAGGATAAATATTGACAATCAAATGCTCATAATAAGTAATCGCACAACCATTCATATCTGTTGATGTATATTGTGCATTATACGTTTCTACACTTCCTTCACAATCTGTTGTTCCTGTTTGAATGGGATTGGTAAAGGGTAAATCTGCTCCAGTCGTCCAACTTACGTCTGTGACAGATGGATTACCAATCAAACCTTGTAAATTAATGACATCGCCTGAACAAACAGCAATGCTACTAGTATCATAAACCATATTCACTACTGACTCACAAGGGTCGTCTACCATCACCATACAAGCCAAAGCATCCATTTTACCATAAAATAATCCCTCCCCTACCTGATTGGTTCCATCATTAGGAGTGTAATTATTGAAGCTTACCAAATCTGGCTGTCCACTAAATGATAAGTTAGAATTTAAATTTTGATCTGTAACTTTAAAACAAATTGTACTTATATCTATCCAATCATTACCAATGGTAGGACAACTAAATTCCTGTTCACCTACTTCCAATGCAGCATCCAAACTTAGGGTAATATTAAAAAGACCAGGTGTATCACCATCGACCCCATGAGAGGCCCAAGAAGGTAATAAATCTAAAATACAATTATCAGTATCATCAAAATTGAGAGGTATATAAGAATCGTACTCTAACGCTGATTGATTGTAACTGAATAATATAGAAGAACTTCCTATATTAGCCAAAGCTCCTGCTTCTACTGTACGTATCTGTAAAGTAGCACAATACAATGGTCCTTCTGGAGCATCGCATTGCAACTCTGTTAGAAACTGTAATTCTAATGATGTTTGTGCATATTGATTCTGCATAACACACCAATGAAATGTGAAATACATCAATAAAAATAATAAATACCTCATAGCTGTTGATTACAATCAAAAAATAGTATGGCGAATAATGCATTTACACACAATTTCATACCACGTAACTCATTGTATAATCAGCTTTATTTCAAAGCTATAGGTGAATAAATCACTTAACTACATATAATGACAAAAATAATTAAGAGAAGGATTGGGTTCACTCTACAATTATTGCAACATTTATACAAAAAAATTCGTAATATGATTTGAGAGTAAAAGAAGGAAGGTAATTTTTATACGGGAAAGTATCTATGAAAGTTTTACATACCACCTACCTTTTCCATAAGTAATGATTAAAAAATCAATATAACCATTTGGGAATAGAGATTTCAGCTCAAAATGAGACAAAGAATGTAGTCATACAAAAGACCACAATAGACATTTGTAACTAGTTTGACATATCAATACATTAGACTAAACAACTATTCTTAGTTGGAGAAAGTTGTCATTTATTCATTACCAACTCACTTCAAAGACAAATAAATACAAATGTTATATTTTTAAAATAACTTGGAATAGTATTTGTGGCAGTAATGAAATCAAATACCCAGACCCACTATTAATAATATCATCTAAACTATAAAATTTTAAGCCCGACAAATATGAAGAATAAAGCCGATGGTAAACATCTATCAGAAGAAGCCAAACTCAACGCTATTAAGGACATCATCTTTGGTGACAGCATACAACAGTTCAATGAACAGTTAAAGATGATGCAAAAACAAATAGACGAAATGCGTAATGAGTTTAACCAAAAAATTGAGGTAATGAATGCTGAACTCATGGAAAATATGAATACCATCAATACTTCTGTAAAGAAATTGGATAAAGCCCAGAAAAATATGGTGGTAACTACTGAAAAGATAGAAGAAAAAGTCATAGAAGATAATAGAGCTTTACTGTCCAAACTATTCATTTCTATGGGAGAGTCTATAAAAAAATGACACATTGAACCAAATAGACCAATCTTCCTTGATTTTACCTATGCACAAAATGAATACTTCCACCGATGAGTCTTTTGAAAAACTCAAGTCCTTATTATTAAAGGAAGAATGGGAAACACAAGATTCCATAAGGGAAGATCTACGACAAATTCGTGCTTTCCTCAAAGACGAAAACTTTAGAAGCCATGTTTCGCCTATCATAGAAGAACATCTAGACGAACTAAGAAAAGAGTTTCCCAAACAATACGGAGAAATTATAAGAAATACAGTCGCCAAACAAGTCAATGAATCCAAAGATGAAATGGCAGAAGCCTTATATCCCATCATTGGCTTGATGATTACCAAATTTATTTCTGAAGAAACCAAAAAACTCATCGAAGGGATGGAGAAACGTTTCAAAGGCAATAAATTTATAAAAAAAATAACCGATTTTTTAAGAAAATGGAGTCAAAAGTTCCCCTCCATGCACAAAGTTCCTATTCTTAAAAACTATATCAAAAAACAAGAAGAAGTTCAATCTTTCAAATTCAGCGAAATATTTGTAATACAAAAAGGAAGTGGCTTTGTACTGGCGAGTTATTCCAAAACAAACAACGAAGTCAATAAGGATATGTTGGCTGGAATGCTAACGGCCATCAAGGCTTTTAGTGAAGATGCGATTGGTAAAACGTCCGAAAATCTTAGTACAATCGAATACAACTCTTTTACCATTCTACTTTCTGAGTTTTATGGGTATTATATTGCAACTATTGTGGATGGCATCATAACTCAACACGATAAAGTTCAATTTAAAAATAAATTGTTGTATTTTGCAAAAAAAAATCTTTCAGACATACATAAACGAAACGATCAACTTAGCGAACAAGAACTATCAGACGCTCTAAAACTATTAATCAGTGGTCAATAAAAAAATCATTAAGAAGAAAATACTCTTACTTGGAGCTTTTGCTGTTGGCAAAACATCCCTCGTCAGCCAATACCTAACTGGTTTTTTTTCTGAAAAATACCTTTCTACCATTGGTGTAAATATCAAATCAAAAACGATAGAAACGGACAATGCAATCCTCAATCTTATCATCTGGGACATTGCCGATATCGTAACACATCACAATATTCCCGATACGTATCTAGATACTTCTCACGGTTTATTGTTGGTTTATGATCTTACTCGCCCTGAAACCTTTGACCGCATCGTCGAGGAACACAAAGGATTCCTTGAAAAAGTACCACACATTCCCAAAATAATAATTGGCAACAAAATAGATTTGGTGGAAGATATTGAACTTTTAGAAAAAACCTTCTCGCTCAATGAATTGACCAATATTTATACAAGTGCAAAAACGGGAGAAAATGTTAAGACAGCTTTTGATTTATTAGCGGATAGTTTTATGAATGATGATGAATAAGCAAAAGTAATTTCACCAGTCACCAGTCACCAGTCACCAGTCACCAAACTAATCCTTCTTTTTCTTT
>JAHDBB010000479.1 GCA_020630635.1 Chitinophagales bacterium | reverse complement strand
GTTGGCTTAAAAAAACGTTGGCAACACGAATGAGAACGGATAGCGGGGAGACCCAAAGCGATGAAAGAGTAATAACCCTTCTCTCCTAACGTGAATTTGGGATTAAAGCGGTATTGCTTGTGGAGCATTTTGTAAACTCTGCTCTGGGTGTTTTGACTGTTCGTTTCCTTGTCTTCGCCAGACGGGCCTTCATTTTTCAGTCGATAAAAATGAAGCAAAAATCTCGCTAAATTTAATGTTCCTTTCGCAAAGCCACCGCCCCGCTACCGAAATTTAGCAAGCCAACGCTTCTTTTTCGGTTCTGATTTAATCTAAAATGATAATAAGTTAAAAATCAATACTTTACATTTTAGTTAATCCGAAATTCACATTCTCCTAATAAAATAAAGACTTTTCTAAGTCAGGAGTAAAAAACCGTCCCTTTCGTCCCAAAAAGGCAGAAAGTGAGCTATAACATCCCATCGCCCCAAAATTAAAACTTGTCACTCAATATAAATCAAAACTCAATGGATAAAAAACAGTTTTTTACAAAGACTTTGCTAAAATGGGATGAGGCTCAAAATGATCGGAAAATGCCTTGGAAGGGTATCAAAAATCCGTATCATATTTGGCTATCAGAAATCATCTTGCAACAGACAAGAGTGGAACAAGGATTGCCCTATTATAAAAAGTTTGTGGAACATTATCCGACCGTCGAACACTTGGCCAATGCACCTGAAGATGAAGTAATGAAACTTTGGGAAGGATTGGGGTATTATAGTCGGGCAAGAAACTTGCATTTTGCTGCCAAAAGCATTGTAAAAGAAAGGGACGGGGTGTTTCCTGATACGTATGAGGAAATTATCAAATTGAAAGGGGTGGGAACGTATACCGCAGCAGCAGTTGCATCTTTTGCATTTGATTTACCGCACGCAGTCGTTGATGGAAACGTTTATAGGGTCTTGTCTCGCTTTTTTGGTATTGAAACCGCTATTGATAGCACCGAAGGAAAGAAAGAATTTGCGAAATTGGCACAAGAATTAATTGATGAAGAAAAGGCGGCAAAGTATAATCAAGCCATTATGGATTTTGGGGCAAAACATTGTACGCCAGCCAAACCTATGTGTATGTTTTGTAGCTTTCAGACGGTGTGTAGTGCATTTCTCGAAGGAAAAACCGATCTTTTACCCAAAAAAAGCAAGAAAATTAAGAAAAAGGAAAGAATTTTTTATTATTTAGTCATACAAACCAAGAAATCTCTCTATCTTACTAAGCGAATTGAGAAAGATATTTGGCAAAACTTGTATGATTTTCCATTAATTGAGGTGAAAAAGAGTATAAATGAGCAAGAATTGAGGGAAAAAATTGATAAACACCTAAAACATAGTTACTTTAGTATAAAAAACATATCTCAGGAGTATCAACATATCTTGACCCATCAAAAAATTCAACTTGTTTTTGTTGAAATAGAACTAAAAAAAATCAAAAAAGACGATACACTAAATTGGAAAAAGGTAAGTATAAAGGATCTTTCAAATTATGCGTTTCCTAAACCCATACGCTCCTATTTGGAAGATAACAGGTTAATCTAGAAACTATTTGTTAATTTAATCAGTAATAATGAGAGGTTTAAACAAAGTTATGCTAATTGGACGATTAGGTCGAGACCCAGAGATGGTCTATTTAGAAAGTGGTACAGTCAAAGCTAGCTTCCCAATTGCAACCAATGAAGTCTATAAAGATCGTGATGGTAATCGTGTCGAAAAAACAGACTGGCACAATATCGTCATGTGGCGTGGACTGGCGCAAGTCGCCGAACGTTTTTTGAAAAAAGGATCGTTGGTCTATGTGGAAGGGAAACTTAAAACACGTTCTTGGCAGGATCAAAATGGTAGTAAACGCTACATTACAGAAGTGGAGGCGGTAGATATGCAAATGCTCGAAACGCAACGAAACAATAATAACGGTTACGGTAATAACGGGCATAATGCACAGACTGTTAGTGATCCCATGAACAAAAACGCAAAGTCTCAAAATAATGCAACTCCTGTAGGATCAGGAGGAGATGAAGATTTACCCTTTTAGAAAAGGAGTTTTACAACATTGAACAAATTCTTGATAGAGTGACAAGTTGAGGGTGATAAGGGTTTGTTCAATGTTTTATTTATTTACTTTAGTGGTATAGGCATATTTTTCTCACGAAATTTAGTTGATCTTGGACAATTATTCTGAAGGCGACAAACCTCCAAGCCCCTTGTGGGTCTCTAATCACGGGATGGTTTTTTTCTTACTATCCTTTTCTTCTTTAAATATTGGTATTCTTATAGCAATTCTAGCCATTATATTGCTCATCTTTGCTTCTGCCCTCATTTCTGGTTCAGAAGTGGCTTACTTTTCTCTCAATCCTAAACAACTCAAAGAACTTAAAGAAGAGAAAACACCCAAAGCAGATCGGATTTTGGAACTACTCAAAAAACCTGATTATCTACTTGCCACCATTTTAATTGGTAATAACCTTTTTAATATTGCCCTTATTCTTTGTTCCAATTATGTTGTTGATGAACTAATGGACTTTAAAGCCTACCCTTGGGTTGAAACGTTGGTGAAAGTGGGTTTGATTACAGCTATCTTGGTTTTATTTGGTGAGATCCTTCCTAAATTATATGCCAGTCGCTACAATAAAAAATTGGCTTATGCCACTGCTTTACCGATTAAAGGTATGTCGAAAATCTTTGCACCCATCGCTCACTTCTTGGTTAACTCTACGCAATTTATCGAAAGACGTGCTAGAAAAAACAACAGTGATTTGGATATGAAAGAAATTGGGGCAGTCATTGATTTGGTTGCTGAAAACTCACCTAATAAAGGACACAACAAAGAACAGATGGATATGCTGAAAGGCATCATGGAGTTTCACAATATTTCGGTAGCACAAATCCAAAAGGCAAGGGTCAATGTCAAGGCAGTAGATAAAGAGTCTTCTTTTGGTGAATTATTGGAATTGGTCGAAGGCTATTCTTATTCTCGTTTACCGGTCTATGAGGAAGATTTAGATCATATCAAAGGAGTTGTTTATGCAAAGGATTTATTGGCTTATTTACATGAAGGACGAGATTTTGATTGGCATCATCTGATAAAAGACAATCTACTTTTTGTTCCTGAAAATAAGAAGGTGGATGATATGTTGCAGGAGTTCAAAGAAAGGAAAGTTCACCTAGCAGTAGTGGTCGATGAATATGGTGGTACAACAGGGATTGTGACCTTAGAAGATGTTTTGGAAAGAGTTGTTGGTGAGATTCAAGACGAGTATGATGAAAGTCAATTGAAGCCCACTAAAATTAGTGATGGAATTTATACTTTTGGAGCCGAAACGCTTTTAGTGGATTTGTGTAAATTTTATAAAATAGAACTCAATACCTTTGATAAGGTGAGAGGGGAGTCTGGTTCATTGGGTGGTTTGTTGTTAGAGATACAGGGGCGTTTTCCTGATTTACATGAAGATATTGAGTTTGAAGATTTTACTTTTGCGGTTACTCAAAAAACAACGAATCGTATTGAGAAGGTGAAGGTGACGTATTATGGAGATAAGAAAGTGTATCGGACGGGTTGAGCTATAGATTATGTGGATTCAATACCCTAAGTCCTGTCATTCTCGCAAAATCACTTTCATTCCGAGTTAAGATAGTAAGGTCATGGATAAAAGCGGTTGCTGCAATAATGGTATCAGGTAGTTTTCTTTTGTAAAGTTTTCGCAGTTCAATGGTTTTAGTGACGATTGGGTTAGTTAGTTGAATGACTGTCGAGGCATCAATAAAATCTTGTAAAGTTTACATTTCGCTAGGACTTCCATTATATGCCATCAATTCAATGTGGTTAACAACAGATAATGCTTGTTCTCCATCTTCTACTATCTGTTGTATGGTTGCCATTGCAGAAGTAGGAAGATGTCCTCCCAAAAACTCAATAACAGCATTCGTATCCATTAAATATCTCGGTCCCATTCTTGTCTAATTTGGTCTGCATGTTCTAGCATTTTAGTGGCAGATTCCTTTGAAATACTTCCACCCCATTGTCGTTTTGGGATTTGTTCTTTTTCTTCAATAGGCTTTTGAACAAAGTACAAATCTTTTAAATGAGCAAGGAACAAATTTCTCATCTTTTCTAATTCTTTAAACAAGTTTGATGAATCCTGTTCCCACTTGTTTCTAATTTGATCTACATGTTTTCTTAAAAGATCTGCTGTTCCATTGGATAACTTTCCCGCATATTTGTCAGAGAGTTTGGGTTTACTGACGTTCTCCTTTTGCAAAATCTTTACTAGGTTGAGAGATTCCAGTTCTTCTATCAAACCCAATGCCTTCTCATTGGTTAATTCGATTAATATAGTACTCATTTTCTTGTATTTTAAGATAAAAATACCCCAAATACCCTAAAAAATCAACCTTATCGACGCGATCTCTACTCTTCTGTCTTCTCCGTTGGAGTCTCAGCCGCTTCTTCACCATTTTCACCTTCAGCACCTTCTTCCTCTTCAGGTTCTGTAAAGTCTAACATCTCTTTTTCCTTCAAGATATTATACCACTTAATCAATTTCTTAATATCACTATTATATACACGATCCTCATCATATTCAGGCAAAACTTCCTTCATATAGCCATGCAAAACAGAACCTTCACTATTAGGGGCAGGTGGAGGACTACCAGCCTCATCTTTTTCGTGTATACTTTTCAATACTTCTTTCAAAAGCGTTGCATCGGTCATTGTATAGATAGAGATATTACCCAATGACGAAAAAGCGTGGGTTCTCATCGAAATAAAGTTGGTTTTTCCTGTCAACAATGATTTTACAATAAAACCATTGGTACGTTGAGTGACTACTTGGAAAAGACCTGGTTTTCCACTGATCGCAAATATTTTTGTTAAATCCATTTTTTCTAATTTTTTTGGACAGCAAAGGTAAACCAATTTTATGAAAGGACAAAGGTTTTAAAAATTGACATTGTTCCATAATGTCTGTAATTTGCGGTGGATTCCCAATAGTATGTTTTTTGGGAGAGAAAGGAATTAATAATGATGGATTGTGAATGATGAATGATTAATGCAGTTCGTTCCGTCATTTTTCTTTTTAGGAGAGAAAGGTTCGGAGCTTCGTCGTGTAGGAAAGTCCCGCTATCCGTTCTCATTCGTGTCGCCTTGCCTTCTACCGCAAGTCTTTTCGACTTGTGGTCTAAAGCCTTCCACACGAATACCACTACTATCGGGT
>JAHDBB010000478.1:1753-5244 GCA_020630635.1 Chitinophagales bacterium | reverse complement strand
CCTGCAAATGGCATCCCTGTCAAGCCCATACTACAAATCATTCGCACTCCTAATAGCATATCATCATCTGTCGCCACATTATCCCCTGTCCAAACTGCTGCATATCGTTGAATCCCTGAATATCCTGAACGAGTCAAAACGAATGCCCGCTTATTCTTCATATATTTTTGGGTTCCTTCAAAGGTAGAACGAGCCATTTGTAAACCATAGACATTGTGCGCTCTTTTGTGAGTCGCTTTATCGCCTTCATATTCAAACTCAATCAATGGTGGAATTTCTTTTCCCCAAACGGCTGGTTCGTTCATATCGTTCCAAAAACCTTCTAAACCTACCTCAAAGACCGTTTTCATCTGTTGTATCCACCATTTTCGTCCTTCGGGATCGGTAAAATCGGGGAAGTGACAATCTCCTGGCCAAACTCCTGCAGTATAAGGTTCTCCATCAGGATAACAGGCAAAAATACCTTTCTTCATCCCACTTTTATAGGTTTTATAGCTCTTATCCACCTTAATTCCAGGGTCCATAATAATGACCGTCTGTATTCCTTGATCTTTTAAGTCTCCTACTAGTTTTTTAGGATTCGGAAAACGTTTTTCGTCCCAAGTAAAAACCTTGTAAGCATCCATATAATGAATATCTAAATATAAGACATCAATCGGGATTTGTTTTTCTCTAAAAGTTTGGGCGATGTTGCGAACTTCGGTATCAGGATAATAGCTGTAACGACATTGTTGAAAGCCCATACTCCACTTGGGTGGCATTGGCATTTTTCCTGTCAAAAAGCTGTATTCTTGGATAATATCAGCGACTGTTTCACCATAAATAAAGTAGTAGTCTATCAATCCGTCTTCGGCTGTAAAGTAGGCAAATCGGTTGTTGCCTGCCCCAAAATTAAAGGCACTTTTAAAGGAGTTGTCGAAGAAAATCCCGTAAGCATTGCCTTGATGGATACCAATATAAAAAGGGGTAGAGACATATAAAGGGTCTGTTTCACCTTGATAGCCAAAGCTGTCGGTATTCCAATTGACATAGGCTTGTCCTCGTCGATTGATGCCTCTCGTTTTTTCACCTAAGCCAATAAAACGCTCATCGTCTTGTAGTTCTTTATAAACCGTCACTTCTGATCCAATCCAAGAAGCTCCAAAAGCCTGGTCATCTTGATTTAAGAGTTTTCCATCTAAGGTGTAAAAGGCAAAACGAATGGGTTCTTTGCTAATTTTAAGGGAAAATTTAGCCGTAGTTAGAATTAAGAAACCATCCTTTTTAGCATCTACTACGTTAAATTCTGCCTCTTTTTTTCCAACGACTGCATAGGAATGGGCATCGGGATTTTGATCTTCTCGATAAACTAATACCCTAACGATTCCATCACTATATACGGTGATTTTGACGGTAGCATTGTCTGCTTTTAAAAGGAGTCCGTCGGTTTGTTTTTTATATGAAATTAACTTGCCTAATGATTGGTTGAATTGGCTCATGTTTGATGTATTGTTTAATGTGTTTTGGAAAGGCAAAGATACGGACAAGTTTTGAATTAGCAACGGTTCATTTCGTGGTTTTGGGACGAGGGGAAGTTGTGGTTCGTTTCGTGGTTTTGGGACGAGGGGACGTTTTTCTATCAAAGACAAATTAATTCAATGTATTAACAATAACGTCCCTTCACGTCACATCGTCACTTTACGTCACTTTTTACCGACACTAAGAAGTAATTACCTTAACCAAATAGACCCGATAGGAGTGGTATCACCAAAAGGCGTTGGCAAAAGGGTTTGGGTAGCTTGGTGATAAGAACGGATAGCGGGGAGACCTGTCACGACGAAGCACATGACCTTTCTCTCCTTATAAATCAAACATTCAAAAAACCAAAAGTTCAGTCGTGTATCATTATCAAAACCATCGACTATGGACAATCGACTATGGACTCCAAAAACTTTTAACACTATTTTAAATTTTTGTTGAGCAATAAGTTGAGGATTACATAGTCTAAATTAGGGAAGATTCCACATCTTTGCAGTAATTTTGTAGAACCTGAAACAAAAACTTGGCAATCAAGTTAAAATAAAAATATGATGAAAAAGATATTTATAACAAGCTGTTTGTTGCTTTTGAGCTTCCAGTTTTCGCAAGCAGCTTATTTGTTGATAAAAATGAATGAGGAACAAAAGGACCACCTCAAAGCGTATGGTGTAGCGTATTGGATTTTGGAAAATGGCGGAACGGTGGACTGGTTGCTCAATTATGAAGGCGGTAGTTTTGCGATGAAAAATATTAAGGCGATTGCAGATGAATGCCAAATTCGAGGAGTGAGTTTTGATATTATTCCTGATGCACAATATACCTTGATTTTGACTGAAATCGCTAGTCCAGAACAAAATATGGACATTGTAAAGCTGGAAAAATCTCCTAAAATTGCGGTTTATACCCCAAGTGAAAAGCCTCGTCACCCTGACCTCCCTTGGGATGATGCGGTAACGCTCGCCTTAGAATATGCCGAAATTCCTTTTGATAAGTTGTATGATGAAGAGGTTTTGGATGAAAAATTGGCGGAATACGATTGGCTGCATTTACACCACGAAGATTTTACAGGACAATATGGAAAGTTTTATCGGGCTTATCGAAATCGCCCTTGGTATCAGTCGCAGGTAAAATATGAGGAAGATAAAGCGAAGCGTTTGGGCTATGGAAAGGTATCTCAAATGAAATTGAATGTGGTACACAAAATCCGAGATTATGTCATCGGTGGTGGGTTTATGTTTGCCATGTGTTCAGCGACAGACTCTTATGATATTGCTTTGGCTGCGGAAGGCGTGGATATTTGTGATCGTATGTTTGATGGCGATGGTCCTGATCCTAGCGCACAAGGCAAGTTGGATTATACCAAAACATTTGCTTTCAAAGATTTCAAACTCGTCAAAAACCCAATGGAATACGAGTTTTCAGATATTGATGCAACGGATATTCGTAGTAAGGTTCCTGAAAATATTGACTACTTTAGTTTGTTTGATTTTTCGGCAAAATGGGACCCTGTTCCAACGATGCTTACCCAATGTCATAAGAAAATTATCAAGGGTTTTATGGGACAAACGACTTCTTATCGTAAGAGTTTGATTAAGTCGAATATCTTGGTGATGGGTGAGAGTAAGGCGACGAGCGATGCGAAGTATATTCACAGTGAATTGGGCTTGGGTTTCTTTACTTTCTACGGTGGTCACGATCCTGAAGATTATCGTCATTATGTCGGTGAACCTGAAACGGATTTGAGTCTTCATCCCAATTCTCCTGGCTATCGTTTGATTTTGAATAATGTCCTTTTCCCTGCGGCTAAGAAACGGAAGCAGAAGACGTAGGTTTTATAGAGTCCATCGTTTAATAGTCGATAGTCCATAGTTTTTTAGTGACAAGTGAAGGTGGCTGGTGACTTTTCGGTTCTTTACGTGGCTTCATCCTAAAGAATGAAGTAAAACTTTTTTCGGTTCTTTTCTTGGCTTCAT
>JAHDBB010000478.1:0-1653 GCA_020630635.1 Chitinophagales bacterium | reverse complement strand
CTAAAGAATGAAGTAAAACTTTTTTCGGTTCTTTTCTTGGCTTCATCCTAAAGAATGAAGTAAGGTGTTTTTCTTTTTTTAGGAGCGAAGGGTTGGTCTTTCATCGTATTGGCAAGTCCCGCTATTCGTTCTCATCACCCTTGTAGAGCAAATTTGCTCTACAAGGGTGATACCACTACTATCGGGGCTAGTTGGTTTTAGACACAACTTCTTAGTACCCGTCAATTGTCTTAACTCGAATTTTTAGGAATTTAGAGAATTGGCAGAATTTTATACGTGGTCAACAATCTTCCATCCTTTATCTGGCAAAAATGACATTTACTGCACCACAATACTTTTCAAATTCACAAACTCCAATAAGCCAGCAATTCCTAATTCTCGTCCATAGCCCGATTTTTTGATTCCTCCAAAGGGCAAATGGACATTAGATTGTACCATCCCATTGATAAATACTGAACCAGCTTGCAACTGCTTTGCCAAACGAGCCGCTTTGGTCAAGTCTGTCGTCCACAAAGATGCACCCAGTCCATATTTTGATTTATTGGTTAACTCTACGGCTTGCCGTTCATTCTCCACTTCTATAACAGTCGCCACTGGACCAAATAATTCTTCGTCAAAAGCGGGCATATTGGGCTGTACATTGGTCAAAATGGTCGGCTGCATAAAATAACCATTACCTGTTCCAGCCTTTCCACCCAACGCAATTTCAGCTCCCAACGCCACCGACTTTTGGATTTGCTGTACCAGCACTTCTCGAAGGTCTAAACGAGCCATTGGTCCAATATCCGTATCCATACTCAAAGGATCATCAATCAACAACTCATTGATTTTTTCTTTGACCAATTCTAAGAAAGGTTCTAACACGATTTTATCGACAATCCAACGTTTGGCAGCAATACAACTTTGTCCTGTATTCAACATACGAGAACGTACAGCAACTTCTGCCGCCTCTTTCAAGTTGGCATCTTTCAAGACGATAAAGGCATCGTTTCCTCCCAATTCTAAGACGGTTTTTTTGATAGATTTCCCTGCTTGTTGAGCAACGATACTTCCAGCCGTCAAACTACCTGTAAACGCAATTCCTTGAACAATATCAGAAGCAATCACTTTTCCTGCTTGTTCATTATCTAGAAAGAGATTTTGAAATAAGCCATCTGGGAAATGTGCGTCTTTAAACAACTTTTCAATACTTTCAGCACATTGAGGAACATTAGGCGCATGTTTCAATAAAACACTATTGCCTGACATCAGGGCTGGAACAGCAAAACGAAAAACTTGCCAAAAAGGAAAGTTCCAGGGCATAATTCCTAAGATGGTTCCCAATGGTGCATACTGGATGGTACTTTGTGTAAAAGGTGAGTTGATTTGTTGATCCTCCAAAAAAGTCTTTCCATGTTCTGCATAGTAATCACAAACCGTTCGACATTTACTCACCTCTGCAATTGCTTCTTTGATTGGTTTGCCCATCTCTAAAGTAATCATCTTGGCTAATTCCTCTTTTCGTTCTTCGAGTAATTCAGACAAAGCCATCAAGCGTTTAGACCTTACATTTAAGGCACTAGTACGATTAATATCAAAAGCAAATGCTGACTTTTTGAGTGCCTCCTCTATCTGCTTATTTGAGAAGGTTGAGAACTTTTTCATGATTTGTCC
>JAHDBB010000011.1:25965-30408 GCA_020630635.1 Chitinophagales bacterium | reverse complement strand
AAAAAAGCCTTTACTTCATTCTTTAGGATGAAGCCACGAAAGAACCCCAAAAAGCCTTTACTTCATTCTTTAGGATGAAGCCACGAAAGAACCCCAAAAAGCTTTTACTTCATTCTTTAGGATGAAGCCACGAACTGAACCACAAAGTCACCAGTCACTATCACTTGCCACCTAAAACAAAACCCACACACCAAAAAGATGCGTGGGTTCCAAATTATATTTTTACAAATCGCTATAATCTTAATAACGATAATATTCTGGCTTAAATGGACCTTCCACTTTCACACCGATATAATCCGCTTGATCTTTCGACAACTCTTCCAATTCCACACCGATTTTAGCAAGGTGTAAACGAGCCACTTGCTCATCTAAATGCTTGGGTAACATATAAACCTTATTCTCGTATTTGTCCGTATTTTCCCACAACTCTAATTGCGCTAAAACTTGATTGGTAAACGAGTTAGACATCACAAATGATGGGTGTCCAGTCGCACAACCTAAGTTGACCAAACGACCTTCTGCTAACAAAATAATGTCTTTGCCATCAATCGTATATTTATCAACTTGTGGCTTAATCTCCAATTTTGAATCACCAGAATTGTCATTCAACCAAGCAACATCAATCTCATTGTCAAAGTGTCCGATGTTACAAACAATGGTCTTGTCTTTCATTGCTTTAAAGTGTTCACCTTTCACTACATCTTTACAACCTGTCGCTGTTACAACGATGTCAGCTCTTGGAATGGCATTTTCCATTTTCTTTACTTCAAAGCCGTCCATCGCTGCTTGTAAAGCACAAATCGGATCAATCTCTGTCACAATTACTCTCGCTCCAGCACCACGCAAGGAAGCCGCAGAACCTTTTCCAACGTCTCCATAACCTGCTACAACGGCTACTTTTCCAGCCAACATCACATCGGTTGCACGACGAATCGCATCGACACAAGACTCTTTACAACCGTATTTGTTATCAAATTTTGACTTTGTAACTGAGTCATTGATGTTGATAGCAGGAAGTGTCAACGTGCCATTTTTCATACGCTCATACAAACGGTGAACACCCGTTGTTGTTTCTTCTGATAAACCTTTGATGCCTTCAACCAATTCAGGATATTGATCCAATACCATATTAGTCAAGTCACCGCCGTCGTCCAAGATCATATTCAATGGCTGTCCATCAGGAAAGATTAAGGTTTGCTCAATACACCAATCAAACTCTTCCTCGTTCATTCCTTTCCAAGCATAAACAGGAACATCGGCAGCCGCAACAGCAGCAGCCGCATGATCTTGCGTAGAGAAAATATTGCAAGAAGACCATTGTACATCTGCTCCCAAAGCCACTAAGGTCTCAATCAATACAGCCGTCTGGATCGTCATATGCAAACATCCAGCGATTCTGGCTCCTTTCAATGGCTTAGAATCACCATATTGCTCTCTCAATGCCATTAGTCCAGGCATTTCTGCTTCAGCCAATTCAATTTCTTTTCTTCCCCAATCTGAAAGGGAAATGTCTTTTACCTTGTAAGGTAATTTGGTGGTTGTACTCATTAAATGAAGTATTTTTAGTTATGTAATGATTTGGATTTACAGTATAATGGTTGTACCATTACTTAATCCAATCACTATTATTTGAAAAACGGTGCAAAGGTACGGAATCCCTGAATAATAATCAATTTTTTCAATCAATAGTGTATATAGCTTCATTCCGCATTATTTGTTGTTCAGCGTTTTATTAGAGACGACTTATAAAAGACTGGTCACTTTTCGTCCTTTTTATTATTCTTAGGAGCGAAGGGTTCTTCTTTCATCGCTATGGAAAGTCCCGCTATCCGTTATTATGAATACTCCAAATATGACATTTTTTGAAAAAATGTCATATTTTCGCATTCATACCACTACTATCGGGGCTATTTGGGAACGGTCTTAACTTCTCCTAGATAGCTTAGTTCACTCAAAAAAGACAACATGACTAAAAGAAAACACCCCAAAGAAAAATCCAGTCTCCACCCTCGAAACCGCCATCGACAACGCTACAACTTTCAAGAGTTGATCAAAAGTCATCCACCTTTAAAACCTTATGTTCGACTCAACGATTATCAAGACGAATCCATTGATTTTTTCAATCCAGTAGCTGTCAAAATGCTCAACACCGCCCTTCTAAAACATCATTATCAACTTGAATATTGGGACATTCCTCCACAGTATTTATGTCCACCCATTCCAGGAAGAGCCGATTATATTCATCATATAGCTGATCTTTTGAGCCTACAAAATAAGGGTAAGATTCCCAAAGGTTCTTCCATCACCTGTTTAGATATTGGGACAGGGGCCAATTGTATTTATCCCATCATTGGACACAGAGAATATGGCTGGCATTTTATTGGCAGCGAGATTGATCCAGATGCTATTTTTTCAGCAGAAAAGATTATCTGGTACAATAATACGCTAAAAGATAAAATCAACATTCGATGGCAAAGAGATAAGACAGACATCTTCTATGGCATCATAAAAGAGAACGACTTTATTGATTGTACCATCTGCAATCCTCCTTTTCATGCCTCGTTGAAAGAAGCCCAAACAGTGGCTCGTCGTAAGTTGCGTAACCTACAAAGAAAAAATCGTAAAATCGTTTTAAATTTTGGAGGAAAATCCAATGAACTTTGGTATGAAGGGGGCGAAAAAAAGTTTATTCAAAAAATGATTTCTGAAAGTCAAAAATTTGCAAAAAAGTGTTGTTGGTTTACTACTTTGGTATCTAAAAAAGACCACCTTCCTCCCTTAGATAAGTTACTCAAAAAAGTAAAGGCAAATGAGGTTAAGACCATCCAAATGGGTCAAGGAAATAAAGTAAGTCGCCTAATTGCTTGGACTTTTTGGACACTTGAAGAACGACAAAAATGGAGTAAAGAACGGTGGAAGGAATAAAAAATACTTCAGTTACTATAGGTTGAGACCACAACGCACTAGACCCGAATGGATTAAATTCTAATTTTAAATCTCTAAATTCTAAAACCGTTCAGTTCTTGAAGCGTTGTGTCCTTGACCAGATAGCCCCGATAGGAGTGGTATCGACAAATTGTGTTGGCTAAAGGGTTCGGGTGGCTTGGCGATAAGAACGGATAGCGGGACTTTCCTTTACGACGAAGCGACAAACCTTTCGCTTCTCTAAAAGATTCTTTGACGAAAGAGATGATTAGAGAAAAGGAAACGTTCTTCAAAAGTTCAATCGTTGTCACTCAATCATTTTGAAAAAGTTTCATTTTCCATCTATTTGTCAAAGAATAAAGCCCAAAAGATGAATAGAATTTTTAGGATTTTTCGAGATTAATAGGATTTTCAGTATTGAACAGAACCGCCCCTTCGTCCCAACATGTAAAAAATGAACAGAACCGTCCCATCGTCCCATAATAAAAAAGTCATCTAAAAACTCCAATCCTTCTTCCAAGTATCAATAATATCAATCGAAAACTTTATATCCGTCTTAGGCGCATCCAAATAATTCGAGTCACCGACAACTCCATAAACCCCTAAACGCAAGCGTCGTCTCACACCTAATTTAAAAACCCGTTCAATTCCTGCAAACACTTCGCCATGTCGCAACTCACGCTCCTTTACCCACATCGCACCTCCACCGACAACCGCCCGTAAACGCAACAATTTTACCAACGGAATATTATTAACCAATGCTCCATTGAAATGATGGATGTGATGAAACTCTACAAAAATATCATCTGTCGATAAAAAGTCTCCTGTATTGTACAACACTTGAAAAGATTGCAAAGCATTGGAAAAAAACCATCTATCAGAAGGTCGAAAACGTTTTCTATCAATAAATCGAAGGTCTTTTTTATTCCAAAACTTACCCGTCTTAATCGTATATTTAGAACTCCCCAAAACCCCTAAAAGTAAGGCCTGATTGATTCCAAACTCCAAGTAATCAAAATCAATATCACTTCCAAAAGCCTTTTGCCAACCCTTGCGATGGGTAATACTAAATGTCGGAAACTTGCTACCCAACACCACCTTTCGACTAGGCTCTGTCATAAACTTTTGCTTAGGCGTATAAGACAAAGTAACATCTGTGATAAACGCTTGATAATCTTCAAATGCCAAAGGTGTATTTTCTTCAAATTCAAATAACTCAAAATAATTATAATCTTCGATGGATTGTCGATCAAACCAGCTTCCTTCTGTATTCAAATATAAGCCATTAATCACTTCAAAACGATGCCCTAAAGAAAATTTATCCAACAAAATATAATTGGCTGGATTCACCAAATTAGTGATTGCATCATCGGGATTGATGGACTCAAAAGAACGCTCAACTTCTCCGTAAATATCGGCTAATCGGTGTGGATGATAACGATGGCGCATCATCAAAGTTCCTTGTACATCCTTATTGTTCAATCCTACATTTACATTGCCAAAAGCCCGCAAAGTTTT
>JAHDBB010000011.1:24566-25865 GCA_020630635.1 Chitinophagales bacterium | reverse complement strand
TTATTCCAAAATTCCGTATCTTTATCATAAGCCTCCTTAGCTGTAAATGCTACTTCACTTCCAAAAAACTTAGGTGGAAAGGCAAAGTCTTTTTCATAGTCAGAATAATGTAAAAGTGTATTGCCTTTAAAATTTTTAGAACGTCCTGACTTGGTTTCATAGATAAATTCCTGCCGAAAAGGAATCCAAAGACTATCTTCTATTTCTTCATAGTTTTGTTTCAACTCAAAAACATCATAAAATTTGAGACTTCCTTTATAAAGTTTAAGGTCTAAACGATTGACATTCCATAAGCCTTCATTAATGTAAATATGTCCTTTACAAGTCGAGTTCCCGACCTTTCGAGGAATGACTTTAATTTTATAAACGGTCTGTCCTTCTTCCTCCAAAATTGCTTCCAACTTGTACTTATACGATAAAATGGCGGTACGACTAATGGGTGAGATGATTGGTACATCGGTAATATATCGTAAAAAAATCAGGTTTTCATAAATATTAAATTCCGTTTCGCTAAAGTTGGGAATAAATAAACCTTCTTTTTTACCATGCAATTGATAAGCCGTTCTTTCTTCCTTATAGTTATTGGGAGATTGATAATTTAGGGTCAATTCCATCTCCAAAATATTGAGTTTTTCCAACTCTTCAGCTCGTTCTTTTCGGGCTTGTTTTTCTTTTTCAAATGGGTCTTCTTCTAAAATAGATTTTTCTTCGTCCTCAACTTTTTTAGGTTTCGACTTCTTTTTCTTTTTTTCGCTTTCCTCCAAAACTTCTGTCGCTTTTACATAGACATTCGACTTAAAACTTTGGACTTGTTGTAGATAGTTTTTTCGTTGTTCAACCGCTTTTCGGATAATTTCATAAGCAGGATCTTTTTTACTCGCCTTCACCACAATTTGATCCAGTTCCACGTTAGAAGCTTCCAGTTTTATATCTCTAAGCAAGTCCTCTTCTTCAATCACCAGTTCCCATTTTTTGGTCTCATATCCAACGGCTGAAAGTACCAAGTTATAGGTTCCCGCAGCAGGCAATGCCAGATAGTATTTACCTTCCATATCCGTAGCTGTTCCCGACTCCATTTCTTGCACATATATATTAACAAAGGGAATCGGATCGTTATCTTCATTGTAAACATAACCTCCAATACTTTGGGCAACAACTGGTACCAAATTACAAAGCAATAAAAAAAGGTATATAAAGTAATGTTTCTGTCTCATTCTGGGGTTTAAAACAACAAATTAGTATATCCTTTTCATAACGTAGATATGACCAAATTGTTTTACTCAAAAAAGCTAAAATCCT
>JAHDBB010000011.1:0-24466 GCA_020630635.1 Chitinophagales bacterium | reverse complement strand
TCCCTTTCGTCCCATTTTTTAAACGTCCCATCGTCCCCCAACCACAAAACTTCAAGAAATAATCTTTTCATTATTATTTATATAATTCCTAACTTCGTAAGCTATATGATAATCGGAAAAAATATCAAAAAAGCCTATGGTGATTTACAAGTTCTCAAAGGCGTTAATCTTCATATCCAAAAGGGTGAAATTGTGTCCATTGTTGGGGCTTCTGGTGCAGGCAAAAGTACCTTGCTTCACATCATTGGTACATTGGATAAAGCCGATGCTGGCGACCTCCAAATTGCTGGTCAATCGGTGATGAAAATGTCGTCCAAAGAATTAGCCAAATTTCGCAATCAACACATCGGTTTCGTCTTTCAATTTCACCATCTTTTACCCGAATTTACCGCTTTAGAAAACATCTGCATTCCTGCATTTATCGCCAAAAAAGATACGGCTCCTACTCAAAAACGTGCCTTACATTTATTAGAATTATTGGGGCTTAAAGATCGGGCAAAGCACAAACCCAATGAACTTTCAGGAGGAGAACAACAAAGGGTCGCTGTCGCCCGTGCGCTCATCAATGAACCAGACGTTTTATTAGCCGATGAGCCTTCAGGTAATTTGGATTCTGTTTCCGCAAAGGCACTACATGAACTCTTTTTCGAGCTCCGAGATAAGTTTCAACAAACCTTTGTCATCGTCACCCACAATGAGGCTTTAGCGAATATGGCAGACCGAAGACTGGTAATGAAAGATGGGGTTATGGATACATAATCGGTCCATAGTCGATGGTCAATAGTACAGTTCGATTCGTGAATTTTAAGTACCTAAAAGAAATCTTATTAATCACGAAAAATCCCATAATCCTATACATTTTTTAGGTGTTATTCTTTGACAAATAGATGGAAAATGAAACTTTTTCAAAATGAGTGAGTGACAACGAGCGAACTTTTGAAGAACGTTTCCTTTTCTCTAAGCATCTATTTGGGCAAAGAATCAATTAGAGAAGCGAAAGATTTGGTGCGCTGTCGTTATAGAAAGTCCCGCTATCCGTTCTCATTCGTGTCGCCCTTCTACCGCAAGTCTTTTTGACTTGTGGTCTAAAGCCTTCCACACGAATACCACTTCTATCGGGGCTATTTTTGAAAGGACACAACGTTTTTAAAAAGTGACTCTGGGACATTGTGGTTTATTTATTGCTTTTGGGACGAAAGTGACGGCGGGACTTAAGGGGACGATATTTTCACCAATAAGAATCAACTTGTCTTTGATATAAAAACGTTCCTTTGTCCCACCACGTAAAGAACCACAAACGTCCCGTCGTCCCAATACCAAGAAAAGAACCGAGAAACGTCCCGTCGTCCCAATACCAAGAAATGAACCAAAAACCAACCCATGAAAATCCTAAAATGGCTTTTATTTCTCTTCTTTATCATTGCTAACATCATCTTTTACAACCACGCCTACAGCTTCACTCATTTCAGCCAATCAGGTCAACGAACTCAAAGTCCAGAGTCTCTTTCTCTTATTGAAAAACTCAAAACCATTCTCGTCGGAGTCCGCATTCCCAAGCCACAAAATACGACCCTACCTTCCAGAAATTACGAAACGATCTATCTACAAAGTCATGAAAAATTAGAAACATGGCTGATCGAAGTAGAAAACCACAAAGGCATCGTCCTTTTATTTCATGGATATTCCAGTTGCAAGTCAGGAATTTTAAACTATGCCGAACAATTCAATGAGGAAGGATATACGACTTTAGTAGTGGATTTTATGGGAAGTGGTGGATCAGAAGGTCATCAAACCACCATCGGTTTTTTAGAAAGTAAGGATGTTAAAGTCGCCTTCGATTTTATCAAGCAAAAATATCCCAAAGAAAAGATCACTTTAATGGGAAGTTCGATGGGAGCCGTTGCTATTATGAAAGCCTTTCAAGATTATGCCATCACACCTGACCAAATCATCTTAGAATGTCCCTTCGGCACAATGGTACAAACGACTCAAAAACGCTTTGAAGCCATGAACCTTCCCTCCTTCCCTTTCGCCCACATTTTATTGGTCTATGGTGGTTTTATCAATGGCTTCAATCCATTTACCCATCGTCCTATCGACTATGCCAAGAACATTGAAGTGCCGACTTTATTGATGTATGGTCGAAAGGATGGTCGAGTGACCTTAGATGAAGTACAGGAGATTTTCAAAAATCTACAAGGTGAGAAAGAATTGAAGGTTTTGGAAAAGGCAGGTCACGAAAATTATCTGGTCAATGAAAAGGAGAATTGGCGAAAGACGGTCTTTGGATTTTTAGACTAAAGAATTTCTCATTCAAAGAAGAAAGTAGGAACAGATTGCATCTGTTTTCAAGGTCTGAACCACAAAACTCTGTCTATTCTTTTATTCTAAAAAAATTCGTGTCAAGACAATTAACTGACTAAAGAGTTGTGTCCCATCCCAAATAGCCCCGATAGAAATGGTATCGCCAATGTGTGTAGGCTAAAAGGTTTTGCGAGGCTTGGTGATAAGAATGGATAGCGGGACTTTCTAATACAACGAAGTACCAAACCCTTCGCTCCAAAAAAATACACGAATTGAACCGAATTAATAATTCATAATTCACCATTATTAATTCCCTTCGCTCCTAAAAACAAAAAAGCCTTACTTCACAAGGAAGCAAGGCTTGAAATAATGTATTGAATAAGGAAATAACAGTGTGTATTTTTAAATCCTTTTCGGTTTACTTTAAGACACCATTATGGTGTGAAAGTCACACTTACTTAACGATAAATCTATCAACAACTTGCTGTTGTCCATTGTGTAAGCTAATAAAGTAAACACCAGTTTGATATGTATCTACTCTCACTACTAAGGTATTAAGTCCTTGATCGGCTTCCACCTCTAAAGTTTCTAAAACTTTTCCAGTTACATCCAAAATATTGACTTCTACAACTCCTCCTTGTGTAATTTGGTAATCGACCATTATCTCATCTTGGGCTGGAATCGGCGCAATGTGATTGATATTGAACTGATCACAAGTTCTTTCTAAACTGATCGCATTGCTGTATCCAAGCTTGCCATCTGTATCGACAATCGCTAAACGATACGTTGCATTGCAAGGAGCTTCTCGATCCAAGAACTCATAAGAATTGAGTGTGTTGGCATTTCCTGCACCATTGATTTTACCGATAGCAACGAAGTGGCTACCATCTGTAGAACGCTCAACCTCAAAGTAATCGTTATTGTTTTCAGAAGCGGTTGCCCAATACAACATATTGCCTTCTTTGTCGGCTCTACCTTCAAAACTCATTAACTCAACTGCTACTTTGATACAAGGAGCTGGTGTACCTGAATTGGTTCCAGCACATCCCGCAAAATCTGTCGCTGTAATACTGTAAGGAGAGTTATCTGTATTATTTATTAAGATATTTTCATTGGCTTGGTACATACCGCTTACCTCCCCAGATGCTTCATACATATAGGCATCGGCTCCCAATCCTAAGGCTTCTGCAACGGCTGGTAAGCCTCCACTAAAGGATACAGCCAATGTATAAAGACCTGCTTCTGCATCACATTCATAATCTACTGTTACATTGATAGGAGATAAAACGGCAAAAGGTGCGCCTGTTTCTATCTCAAAACAAACCAATGTACCTAAAACATCTAATGCACTTTGACCAACTAAAGCTCCTAAGTCGGCAGGAACTTCTATGGTTTCCATATTCAACGCATGAGCGACATAAATACCTGCGCCTGGATTTGCAAAAGTCCCACTAGTACTAATGTCTACAATGGTAAATCCTGCATCATTCAAGGTTAAAACATAGGCTTGTGTATAATCACCTGATGCAGCACCTGTTGAACTTACAGAGATACTTTCATTATTACAATAAAACTCTTCTGCATCTGTCAAGACTCCTGCTTCTGCCATACATTCAACCGTCGCTCCTACAAATATAGTTACAGATTCCATTTCTACACATTCTCCCAAAACACTGGTCACTGTGTAAGTAGTAGTTTCTGTTGGGAATACAGTTGGATTAGCTGTAGAAGCTCCTGTTATGCCAGTTTGTGGATTCCAGAAGTAGCTAAAGCCTCCACCTGTTGCACTCAATTCAACAGAATCTCCTGCTTCGATGGTTACATCTTCTGAAACGGTTAGAGGATCAAAGTCTTCTAAAACCAACTCAACAGTTTGTACAAATTCCTCATCACAACCAAAGTCTGTCGATACGGTAACGATAATAGTTTCATCGCCTTCTACAATGCCATCATCAATAGTCGTCAACTCTAAATCTGCAGTTGTACCTCCAGCGGGAATGACAATACTTTCTGTCTCTACAATATAATCTTCTCCTTCTACTGCGGTTCCACCCAATGTATATTCTACGATAATATCTTCTTCAGCAGGTTCTTCAATGGCAAAAGTAATGATCCCATCGACACAACCTTCTACTGTATTGTCAAAACCTTCTACTGTTGTGAAAGTTGTGGTTGCTGAAATCGAAACAACATTTACACTCAAACTTTTGGCTTCGATAAAAACCCCAGAGTCCCAAAGATTATCTGACTCATCTGCCACTGCTAGTTTCAGTGTATAGGTTTCACAAGGAATTACAGCCACAATAGCTGTTAGTACTGTCGTTAAACCATCATATTGTAAGGTACTATTAATATCTACAGGATTGTAAGGATTACAATCATTATTAGGATCTCCATTACAAACAAAATATTCAGGATTATCTACATCATTAACATTGTCAATCGTTACAGGAATATCTGTTCCTGGAAGTAATGCAATGTTTATGGCATCATTTGAAAAAGGTCCTGTAATGCCTGGTCCACTAATGAAAAAAGCAAAGACATCATTAAAGTTTAAGTCAACAAACTCTAAGTATTCTTCTGATCCAAACACATAATTGAATGTAAGCGTGTCTCCAAAAGGTGTTACATCAAATTCTAGGACACAAGCATCGTTGGTTCCTAATGTTGCAATTAAATCTAGGTCATCATCTCCTGGAGCTTGATTATCAGTATCTGCTCCCCCATCATCATTGGGTCCCACTGCATTATTAATGCTTCCTGATGTTAAAAGAATCCCTTCATCAATACCTAAGCTGGTAAATTCACCATTAAATGCTCCAGCAGCTCCCTCTGGACAAGTAGCTGGTTGAACATTGCTGATCATAACCCCATTTCCAACTAGTATCTCAGCAAGTTCTTCTTCTGTAAAACCACCTGTTACTTCTAGTTGTGCTTGAATAGATTGGACCCCACCAATCACCAGCACCATAAGCAAGGTAGCTAATAGTTTACTGTAGTTTTTTATCATAATATTGTAATTTGTCTTCAATAAATTACTTGCAATTTGTCATTTTTGCATTGTGTAAGTAGTGGTTTCTGTGAAGTTGAAGTTTTGGAAATAACAAAATTACATTTTTTTATGAAAAAACAGCATCTGGATTCTGTAAAGATGGCTTTATATGTTAAAAAAGTATGGTTTTGTCTGATATATTAATTTTTTTGGTAAAAAATGTAGTTTTTAAACGATGCATAATAGATCGGTTTTATTTTTTATGATTTAGGAGCGAAGGGATTATCTTTCATCGCAATAGCAAGTCCCGCTATTCGTTCTTATGGCTGCGGCTTGGTTTAGATGAAACGCACTTTGAAAGTGCCTTTCATCTGGCATAGCTTCGAGCAGCCATACCACTGCTATCGGGGCTAGTTGGAAAGGTTCGTATCTTTGCTTTTCGGTTTGGGTCTCTTGTGGCTTCATCCTAAAGAATGAAGCAAAACAATTTCATTTTTTATTGAAAGAGCTATCGTTTATCTACTCAGAAACGATGGTTTAAACTGGAACTATGGCGTACCTGACTGCAACCTTTTAGCCCCGATAGTAGTGGTATTCGTGTGGAAGGCTTTAGACCACAAGTCGAAAAGACTTGCGGTAGAAGGGCGACACGAATGAGAACGGATAGCGGGACTTGCTGTTGCGATGAAAGACGAACCTTTCGCTTCTAGCCTAAAAAGGGAATAGGATTATATGATTTTTCGAGATTAATAGGATTTCTGCAAAGCTCTTCAAATCAAGAATTGACCTGAAAGTCACCAGCCACTATCACTTGTCACTAAAAAGCTATTGACCATCGACTATGGACTTATATAACCTGTCACTCAAAAATAAAGTTTATGCCCACAGCTAAGGAAGTTTTAAAAAAATATTGGGGATATGATGATTTTCGTCCCTTGCAAGGAGAAATTATTGCTGCCTTGACGAGTGGAAAACATGTGCTGGCTTTGATGCCAACAGGTGGTGGAAAATCGCTTTGTTTTCAAGTGCCTGCCTTGATGAAAGATGGCTTAACAATTGTGGTTTCGCCCTTGATTGCTTTGATGAAAGACCAAGTACAAAACTTGAAAAAAAGAGGCATAAAAGCGGAAGCCATCTTTTCGGGAATGCATTCCAAAGAAGTACAAAATGCTTTTGATCGCTGCATTTATGGAAAAACCAAATTGTTGTACGTCTCGCCTGAACGTTTACACACGGAACTGTTTCAAGAGCGATTGAAAAAAATGTCGGTAGAATTAATCGCTATTGATGAAGCGCATTGTATTTCACAGTGGGGCTATGACTTCCGACCTGCCTATTTACAAATTCCGATCATTCGACAATATCTTCCTCATGTTCCCTTTATTGCCTTGACAGCGACGGCTACTGAAATGGTTAGAAAGGATATTGTTGATAAGTTGGGATTAAAGGAGGTTGCTGTTTTTCAAAAAAGTTTCGAGCGTCAAAATCTGTCTTATTCGGTTTTATATGTGGAGGATAAAATCAATAAGATGTTGGAGATTTTGCAAAAGGTTTCGGGTACGGGAATTGTGTATGTGCGAAGTCGTAAAGGGACGCAAGAAGTGGCTTTGTTTTTGAAGAAAAATGGGATCAAGGCGGACTATTATCATGGCGGATTGAATACACAGGAAAGGAGTAAAAAACAGGAGGCTTGGATCAATGATAAAACCCGTGTGATGGTTTGTACCAATGCTTTTGGAATGGGGATTGATAAACCCGATGTGCGTATTGTCATTCATTTGGGATTACCCGAAAGTTTGGAAGCCTATTTTCAAGAAGCTGGACGGGCTGGACGAGACGGAAAAAAATCCTATGGCGTATTATTGTATCATCCTTCCGACGGTATGGATTTATTGTACAACTTCAAACGCAATATGCCCGATATTCCTACCATCAAAGAAGTCTATCACGCATTGGGCAATTATTTTAGAGTCGCACATGGCGCAGGAGAAGGACATTCTTTTGACTTTGATCTAGTCGATTTTTGCAAACGTTTCAATCAACGAGGAGTTATCGTTTATCATGCCTTACAAGTCTTAGAACGAGAAAACTATTTTGCGTTGAGTGATGGGGTTTTGACTTCCTCCAAAGTCAGGTTTTCAAGCAAACATGATAGCCTTTATAATTTCCAAACCAAATATCCTCAATACAATGGATTGATTCAATTGTTGTTGCGTTCTTATGAAGGTATTATGGATGAATTTTGTAAAATCAATGAAGAACGTTTAGCCCATCATTTAAAGATGAGCATTACCGATGTCATCACCTTATTGCAAGGATTGGTCAACTATGAGATTTTAAAATATATCCCTCGTAGCGATAAACCTCGAATTACTTATCTAACAGAAAGAATTGTCAAAAGTCATTTATATTTGAACCCTAAACGCTTTCATTTTAGAAGAAAAGTCATCGAAAATAATTTGAAGGCAGTCGTCCAATATGCCGAGACCAAACATATTTGTCGAAGCCAACAGTTGCTTTTTTATTTTGCTGAAAATAATGCAACGCCTTGTGGGACTTGTGATGTTTGTTTGAACGATCAAAGGAGTCAAAACGATGTGGAAGAGTCTGCTGATATTGAGTCGTTGATTCAGTATCATTTGTCTCATTCGATGTTGTTTTTGGGTGAGTTGATCCAGCGTTTACCCCAAATTACACCAGAGCAGTTGATTTTGATTGTTCGACAGTTGATGGAAGAAGGAACGATTAAGGTGGGGAAGGATGAACGGATGGAGTGGGTGGGGTAGTTTTTTTTTGGTGACTGGTGATTCGGTTTTATAGCATTATTTAGGTGCATCCCAAATTGTCGCATTGGTATCTTTTTTGAGTAGTATTTGACCATTTTCAGAACCATTTTGTGTGTGTTTTTACTGTTCTTTTCCTTGTCTTCGCCAGACGGGCCTTTCTTTTCCAGTCGATGAAAAGAAAGCAAAAATCTTGCTCAATCATACGTTCCGCCCGCAATGCCAACGCCCCGCTACCAGTAATTGAGCATCGCCAACGCTTCTTTTTCGGTTCTCATTTGATTGTAGAATAACAAAATATTAAAATCCAAAATTCACGTTTAAATGACGAATATTTTGATAGCAAGGGAATGAATTCCCTCGCTCAGTAGGGTTCAAAATCAGGTTAAAAACGAGGGACTTCAGTCCCAAAAACAATCCCCAAGACTTATTTTTAGATGAAAAATAGCGATAAAGTTTAGGATTGGCAAAAGAATGATTGCCTTCTCTTTAAAAATCGGTTCTCTCAATCTTCTACTAACAAATGTTATACAACATAACATTTATTACTTATCTTTGGAAGTTATTAAGTACCTAAACCTAAATAATCGACACATTTTATGAGGGTCTCTTTTTCACTCATACTGCGTTATTTTTTCCAGCGATAGCTCGGCTATCACGGCAAAAAATGCCTTGTCTGAATAAAAAATAGTCTGCCTCAAAAATGACGATTATTTACGCATAGGTACTTATCACTCGATAAAGTTAGAAAATACTTCCATGAACCAAGAAGCAATCAAAAAACTGGAAAAAGAACTCTGGGATGCCGCAGATGGATTAAGAGCCAATTCTAAACTAACGGCTGCTGAATACAAAGATCCTCTATTGGGACTGGTATTATTGCGGTTTGCTCAAAATCGTTATGAAGATGCTAAAATTCAGATAGAAAAAGAATTGCCTATCAATCCTAGAACGGGCAAAAAACGACCTGCTACCAAAAAGGATTATACAGGGGCAGGAGCTATTTTATTGCCCGAAAAAGCCAAGTATGATTATCTTGCTAGTTTGCCTGAAAAAGAGGACATCGCTGATGCCATCAATACAGCGATGAAACTCATTGAGGCAGAATATAAAGACTTGGAAGGTATTTTGCCTAAAAGCTATCATGACTTTGATGAAAAACTGCTGCGAGATTTGGTTAGGGTTTTCAATAAGGATGCTATCAAAAAGGCTAAAGGGGATGTCTTTGGACGTATTTATGAGTTTTTTTTGATGAAGTTTTCGATGCAAGGGGCAGGCGCACAAGAAGGGGGTGAGTTCTTTACGCCACCGTCTTTGGTCAATTTGATCGTTCAATTTATTCAACCCAATCATGGCATCATCCACGACCCTGCTTGTGGTTCGGGTGGTATGTTTGTACAAACGGCTCATTTTATTGAAGACCATGTTCGTAAGGATGGTCAAAAACAATCGGTCAATGAAGCCATTACGGTCTATGGAACGGAACTCAAAAGCAATAATACCAAACTTGCCAAAATGAATCTTGCGATTCATGGGATCGAAGGCAAGATTATCGAAAGCAATAGCTTTTATACCAATCCGCATCAATTGATGGACCAATGCGATTTTGTGATGGCTAATCCGCCTTTTAATGTGACAGGAATTGATGCTAAAAATAAGTTTTTGGCAGAGGATGAACGACTGCCTTTTGGCGCACCGCTAACGGGCAAAGGCTCTATTAGCAATGGCAATTATCTATGGATACAATACTTTTATTCGTATCTCAATGCAAAAGGTCGGGCGGGTTTTGTGATGGCTTCTTCGGCTACCGATGCAGGTAATGCCGAAAAACGTATCCGTCAACAACTAATCGAAACAGGTGCTGTCGAATGTATTGTCGCTATTGCCAACAACTTTTTTTATACTCGGAGTCTTCCTTGTCATGTCTGGTTTTTGAACAAGGGCAAAAAAGCTAAAAATAAGGATAAAATCTTGATGATTGATGCCCGTAATACGTATCGAAAAGTAACGACCACCATCAATGATTTTACGCCAGAACAGTTGGAAGGTCTAACGGCTCTTATCAATGCGTTTAGAGGCAATAAGTCAGGTGTAAAGGCTCATAATGCTTGGTTTAAAGAACATTTTCCCGATGGTTCTTATCAAGATGTCGAAGGCTTGTGTAAAATCGTGGATATTGCCGAAGTCATTGAACAAGATTATAGCTTGACTCCTGGTCGTTATGTTGGTGTCAAAATTGATATGGATATGGATTTTGACTATCAAGGTCGTATGACAGAAATTCATTCGGAGTTGGCAAAACTTCATCAAGAGGCGAATATTTTAATGAAAAAAATTCAATCGGTGGAATTATGAAAAAGGGTTGGACTAGAAAAAGACTAAATGATTTTGTTTGGTTTCAGAGAGGATATGATTTGCCTAAAGTAAAATTTGAAAAGGGTAATGTACCAGTTTATGGAGCTACTTCGATTTTAGGCTTTCATAATGTAGCAAAGGTAAAAGCACCTGGTATCATTACAGGTCGATCTGGAACATTAGGTAAATTTCAATTTGCAATTGAAGATTATTGGCCACATAATACTAGCCTTTGGATTAAAGATTTTAAAGGAAATGATGAGAAGTTTGCATATTATTTTTTACACTGTTTAGATTTTTCCTTATTAAATTCAGGTGGGGCTGTCCCAACATTAAATAGAAATGTATTAAATTCTTTTATAGTAGATATTCCTCCCCTTCCCACTCAACGCAAAATCGCCTCTATTCTTTCGGCTTATGATGATTTGATAGAAAACAATCTTCAACGCATTCAGTTATTGGAAGAAAAAGCACAATTGACATATGAGGAATGGTTTGTTCGGATGAAATTTCCTAATTATGAAAATACGCCGATTGATAAAAAAACTGGATTGCCAGAGGGGTGGAAAAAGGTAAAATTAGAAGAATTAATAGAAAATATACAATATGGCTTTACAGCATCTGCAAATCCTCAAAAAATAGGTCCAAAATTTTTAAGAATTACAGATATTGTTCCTGCCAATATACACTGGGAAAATGTTCCATTTTGTTCTATTGATAAAAATCAAATAACTAAATATATTCTTAAAGAAGGTGACATAGTTATAGCACGTACAGGGGCAACTGTTGGATATGCCAAAAGAATTAATAAGAAGCATCCTTACGCAATCTTTGCTTCGTATCTTATTAGAATAACTACTAACTCAAAAATTGATAATATTGTTGCAGGCAAATTTATAGAATCAAAATATTTTAAAAAATATGTACATAGTATGGCAGGAGGCGCAGCACAACCAAATGCAAATGCACCTGTTCTAAAAAAAATTAAAATGATTGTTCCTTCTATAAATATACAAAAAGAGTATCGTATCATTGTAGAAAAACTTGAAGATTTAAAAGAGAGCTTATTAATCCAAAACCAACTACTCAAAGAAGCCAGAGATTTATTATTACCTCGTTTGATGATGGGTATTATAGATGTGGAGCAATTGGTGGTGGAGCCTCAAAATTTATGAGATGGTTTTACTTTTTATTTGGAGCGAACAGTTGGGAGCTTCGTTGCGTTGGAAAGTCCCGCTATCCGCTCCTATAAATGCAGCCAACGTTTTAGGAAGCCAACGCTTGCATTTATACCGCTCCTATCGGGGCTAGTGGGTGGTGGTCAGAACGGACAGTGTCGGTAAGATTGCGTTCAACGAACTATTTTTTTCACTATTTTCAATCTTTTATCAATGGATGCAGTTCAGTCGTGAGAACAGATGCCATCTGTTCCTACCCTATTGATATTAATTTTAAAAACGGAGACCAATATACATAACGGCAAACTACTTTTAGATTCCGAAAGTCGAAAAGACTTTCCTGCATTTATAACCACAAGTCAAAAAGACTTGCGGGATTGAGTAAAATTGAGGAGTCAAGTGATTTTTTGAAAAATCTAAAATTAAAATGCCTTTATGTATAGTTACTATAAATTCTGTCCTCAACGACCTAGCCCCGATAGGAGTGGTATCATCCTCGTAGAGCAAATTCATGAATTTGCTCTACGAGGATGATGAGAACGGATAGCGGGACTTTCTGTTACGACGAAGCACCGAACCATTCGCTCCTAAAGAAAAAACGATGGAATCCAAACAACGACTCTATTCATCATCCCCTTAAACCCTGCCTTATGAGTTATGAATATTCAGAAGATGGATTAGTAGAACAAGCGACCCAAGATGTATTAGAAACATTGGGTTGGCAAGTCGTCACCGCATGGAAAAAAGAAAGTTTTGGCCCCAAAGGTTTATTAGGTCGTTCCAACAAAGGCGAAGTGATTTTGAGTCGTTATCTATTAGCCGCCTTACAGCGATTGAATCCCGACTTACCGCCCTCCGCTTATGACCAAGCCATTGAGCAAATCACCCAAAAAGCAGCCGATAAAACATTGGGAAGTATCAACAAAGAAAAATACTATTTGTTGCGAAATGGGATTCCTGTCAGCTTTACCAATGACCAAGGCGAATTGGTCAAAAAGAAACTGAAAGTATTTAACTTTAACGATTATACCGACAATCATTTTTTAGCGGTCCGACAATTAGAAGTTGTCGGAGACTCATACAATCGAAGACCCGATGTCATTGGTTTTGTCAACGGCATTCCTTTGGTTTTTATTGAACTCAAAACCCATTATGTCAATTTACGAAATGCTTATACCGACAATCTCACCGATTATAAAGACACCATTCCTCACCTTTTTCATTGCAATGCGTTTATCATTTTAAGCAATGGGACGGATACCAAAGTCGGTACGATAACGAGTCCTTATAAATTCTTTTTGGATTGGAAGCGCATCACAGAAGACGAAGAAGGGATTGTTAGTTTAGACACCCTGTTGCGAGGAATCTGTGATCAACATCGCTTAATGGACATTTTTGAAAACTTTCTTTTGTTTGATAATTCCAGAGGCGAAGTCGTCAAACTTATGGCCAAAAACCATCAGTATATTGGTGTTAATAAAGTATTGGAGAATGTCCAAAACATTGAAGACCTTGAAGGAAAACTGGGCGTTTATTGGCATACACAAGGTAGCGGTAAGTCTTATGCTATGGTATTTTTGTGTGAAAAGATACATCGCAAATTGGGTGGAGCTTATACCTTTCTCATCGCATTGGACCGCACCGAATTGGAAAACCAAATTTACGATACCTTTTCAGGAGTCGGTGTCGTCCATAATAAAAACATTATAGCAGGCAATAAAAAAGGGATGACAGGACGAGAGCATTTACGAGAGTTGTTGTCTGAAAACCATCGTTATATTTTCACACTCATTCATAAGTTTAGCATTGACAAAGAAAAAGAGTCGGAATATCCTTTGATTACAGAGCGAAAAAACATCATCGTGATTTCGGACGAAGCTCACCGTACCCAAAACGGAACCTATGCAGAAAATATGCGTTTTTATGGTTTACCCAATGCCTCGTATTTAGGATTTACAGGAACCCCCATTATCAAAGCCGAAAAAGAACTGACCAAAAATATATTTGGTGAATATGTATCCGTATATGATTTTAAAAGAGCCATTGAAGACAAAGCCACTTTGCCCCTACGTTATATCAATCGAGGAAAAAAGCTAAAAATTGACAATCCTCAATTAGATGAACGCATGGCAGAAATTTTGGAAGATGAAAACTTGGATAGTCATCAAAAAGCCAAGCTTAGCTATATTTATCAAAAAGAATATGTCATTCTTACAGCCGAAGAAAGATTAGATGATATTGCCCAAGATTTGGTTTGGCACTTCAACGAAAGAGGCTATCAAGGAAAAGCCATGTATGTTGCTTTGGATAAACCCACCGCCGTTAGAATGTATGATTTAATGATGAAACATTGGCCGCTTTATTTGAAAGACCTAAGCCAACGTATCCAAAATGCAGAAGACCAACAGGAGGCACAAGAATTGCAACGCAAATACGATAAAGTTGCTCAAACAGAAGTATGTGTGGTGGTGAGTAGCGAACAAAATGAAGTAGACAAGTTTCGTAAATTGCAATTGGATATACAAACCCATCGTAAGAAAATGGTGGCTCGCAATCTTGAAAAAGAATTTAAAGACCCAGAAAATCCCTTTAGATTGGCCATTGTTTGTGCTATGTGGATTACAGGATTTGATGCTCCCTGTGTTTCTACCGTCTATTTAGACAAACCCATCAAAGGACATACTTTGATGCAAACCATTGCCCGTGCCAATAGAGTCTATGATGATGAAAAAGAAAATGGTTTGATTGTCGATTATGGCAATGTATATAGACAATTGGAAAAAGCCTATTCGATTTATGGAGAAGGAAGTAAAACAAAGGATGACCAAAAAGGTAACAAAAGACCTGTAGAAAAATTGGTAGAATTAGCCCAGGAATTAGCAGAAACCATACAAGAAGTGGTGGATTATTTAAAGTCCTTGCATTTTGATTTGGAAAACCTTAAAACGGCTCAACCCATCGAAAAAATTGCTCGACTCAAAGAGGCTGAAAATTGTATTTGCTTAAATGAAACTACTCGCACTTCTTTTGAGATTATGGCACGAAATGTTTTCAGAAAATACAAAGCCTTATATCCAGAAGTACAAGTCAAACCCTATACCAAAGATTTTAATGCTATAGAAGCCATTTATAAACATTTAAACCAACAAGTCAAAACGGCAGATGTCACTGCTATTATGCGAGAGCTGCAATCTATTGTTAATGATAGCGTATCCATTCAAGAAGACCGAACAAAAGAAAAAGAGGAAATATATGTTGATTTGAGTCACCTTGATTTTGATAAGCTCAAAGCCGCTTTTGCCAAAGCTCCCAGAAAAAACACCTTGACTTATAATCTCCAACAAGCGATAGAAAAAAAACTGCAACAGATGTTGAAGGAAAACCCATTGCGCCTACAATTTTATGAACGATACCAGGAAATTATAGCAGCATACAATGATGGAAAGAATTTTGAAAATACCATCAAAGTTTTTAATGACCTCAATGATCTTTTCAGAGATTTAACTGTTGAAGAAAAACGAGTCATTAAAGAAAATCTAAAAGACCAAGAAGTCCTAGCTATTTTCGACTTACTTAAAGAAGGCAAAAAATTAACAATGGAAGAAATAAAGCAAGTTAAAAAGATAGCAGCTTCTACTTTGCAAAAATTAAAAGAAGAAAAACTAAAAATAGAACGTTGGCGAGCAAGTCGTCAAATAACTGCCCAAGTTGAAATAATGATTCGTGATAGTTTTCTTTGTTTACCAATACAAGCCTATACAGACCAAGATGTAGAACTAAAAACAGATAGTGTCTATCAACACATTTATGCAAGTTATTATGGTGGTGGAAAAAGCGTCTATCAGATGAATCTCTAATCCTTCACCCGATTAAATCGCATACTCTTCATCATCCAATCAGGCAAGGGAGTGGCAGGATCTTTTTTACGAAGATTTTTATACCAACCAATTTTTTTCAAGATCGGCAACTTATGGGTTTCGACAAACTCAATGAGGGTTCCATCGGGGTCTTCGATATAGGAAAATCGACCTGCTGCTTCGCCCATATCAAAACTATTGGCACTATCGACGGTAAAAGGATGTCCCAAAGCTCGACATTTTTCCTGCATTTCGTCCATTCCAAAAATATCATAACAAAGATGGATAAATCCTAAGTCGCCCCAAAAACGATTGTCATAGATTCTACGAGGTTCTCGACCAATGACTTTTACCAATTCGATCTCACTTTTGCCCAATACCCGACTAAAACTTCCTTGTCTGGCTTGTGAATGTCTCAACAAAACCCGTTGGAAATAATAGTCGCCTCCTGACAATAATTTAAGGTCTTCAAACTTATTTTCGACTTCATAGACGACTTGGTCATAGCCTAGTATTCGCTTATAAAAATTCTTGGACTTTTCCATATCACTTACCCCAATCACACAACCATACGCTCCGCCTGTCAAAGAATCCTCCTTTTTGAACCACTCATCCCCTTCCACAATTTGAAAGTAATTACCATAGGGATCAGTGACAAAAAAGTTCTCTTTTCCTTCTGGTGTTTCTCCTATCAATCCGACGACATTCAAATCTTTTTTCAAGAAAGTATCATACACCTCCCGTACATTGCGACACTTCATTTTGGCAGCAAAAATGCCCAAATCCCCCAATTCTAGTTCAAATTTAGAGGGTTGTGGCGTTCGAGAGACATATTGCCAAATTTCAAAGCCTCCACCACCTTGTAAATTAATGGCTAAGATCGCATGACGGTCTTGTGGCTTTCCGCCCGTATAAGGGAGCATCAAAGCCGCTGTTGCAGCCTCATCAAACACAGGAATATCCATCCCAAAATTCTGACGATACCATTTAAATGCTTCATGTACATTTGGAATCCCAATACCAATTTGTTGAATACCACTAATATAAATTGCCATATCTTTTAGCTTGGATTTGAAGAAAAGCACAAATTTATGGTTTTCTCGCTCAAATGAAATACTTTTGGAAACTTTATTGTATTGATGCTTGTTAGCAGACTTGTTTTTATCTTTGTAAGGTATAAGATTTTTCTCAAAAGATAAACCCTATCAAAGATGCCTATTCATATCCAATTAGCCCAAGAAGCAGAAGCACAAAAAAGTACCATTGAAAAGAATAGAAATTTGCCCAATGAGCTAATGGAGCAAGTAAAAAAGGAAGGCTTAGTCAAAGCGTGGGCAGCCAAAACGGTAGGCGGACAAGAAGCAGCCGTATCCAAAGTAACCCAAACCATACGGGAAGTCGCTTATTACAATGGCTCTTTGGCTTGGGTCATCGGTGTAACGGGTTGTAGCTCCTTATTTTCTGGATTTTTAGAAGAGGAAAAAGCAAAAGACTTATTTGCCCACCCCAATGCTATGATAGGCGGCTATGCAGGTCCAGCAGGAATAGCAACAAGGGTAAAAGATGGCTTAATAGTATCAGGACATTGGATGTGGGGGTCAGGCATTACCCATTGTACACACATTGTCGGAGGGGTCAAACTGATGGAAGGCGAGGAATTTAAAGGAACTGCCATAGTATTTTTCAAACCTGAAGAAATAGAGATGATTGACAATTGGCATGTATTGGGTTTAAAAGGGACACATAGCATTGATTATAAGGCAAAAGAAGTTCTTATACCAGATGCTCGATGGTCGTCCTTTCCTGTACCAAAACCCAAAGTCGAATCACCACTCTATCGCTTTTCGTTTTTAGGAGCCTTATCTTTATCCGTCAGTTCCGTCGCTTTAGGATTAGCCAACAGAGCCTTAACAGAACTCAAAAACTTAGCTAAAACCAAACGTCCATTTGGACAAGGAAAAGCCTTAAATAAACGAGCCGAAATACAACAAAAAACGGGTCAAATCGAAGGACAATACCAAGCGGCTGTCGCCCTTTTTGAACGTACCATCAGTCAAGCAGAAAAGGAAGTAGAAGAGGGAGAATGTTCTTTATCAACCAAAGCCCAAATACGCTTAACTAGTGCTTATACGACTTCCCTTTCTCATTCAGTTGTACAAGCCTGTTTCAACTTAGCAGGCGGATCAGCCGTTTGGCAATCCCACAAATTGGAAGAACTTATACGGGATATCAATGTGGTTAAACAACATGGGATGGTCAATGATTTAAACTATCGTACCGTAGGAGCCGTATTATTAGAGCAAGATGTACCTCCTTTTCTACTATAGGCTTTTTCTTTTTTTGATTAGGAGAGAACGTTTTTTTAAGTGACGAGTGACCATTTTCGGGTGACTTTCTGTTCATTTCCTGATTTTTTGTTTTTGGAGAGAACGGTTGAGCTTTCATCGTCACAGGTCTCCCCGCTATTCGTTCTTACCACCAAGCCACCCTCTACCGTAAGTCTTTTTGACTTGTGGTCTCAAGCCAAGCAATTTGGTGATACCACTACTATCGGGTCTATTTGGTTGAGGAAAGGACTGCTTAGTTCCAAAAGCTGTGACGTATAGGGACGATGGGACGTAAGGGGACGTTTAAAAAAAAGCGACTCAACTTGTCATGTATAAAAATAAAAACGCCCCTTCGTCCCAATACCACGAAATGAACCAAATCGTCCCATCGTCCCAACACCACGAAACGGACAGTATAAACGAAATGAACCAAAAGATAAAACACAAAAGTTTTGGAAAATTTAGTAAAGAAAATACCACAAAATATACGACAAGCCACTGCTCTCATAGGACAAGCAGCAGCCCACCTCAACTATCCAAGTTACATAGTTGGAGGATTTGTACGAGACATCATTTTAGAACGATGTATCAAAAACAAAGATATAGACATTGTATGTGTTGGCAGTGGGATTGACTTAGCCCACCAAGCCGCCACCCTCTTCCACCCCAAACCCCAAGTCAACTTCTTCAAAAACTTTGGGACGGCCATGTTTCACTATCAAGACATGGAGTTTGAATTTGTAGGAGCCAGAAAAGAATCGTACCAACGCAATTCTCGCAAACCCATTGTCGAAGATGGAACGTTGGAAGATGACCAAAACCGCAGAGATTTTACCATCAATGCCATGGCTATCAGTCTAAACGCTGATGATTTTGGGACATTGGTTGATCCATTTGGAGGCGTAGAAGACTTGGCAAAAGGGATTATTCGGACTCCTTTAGACCCTGATATTACCTACTCCGATGATCCGTTGAGAATGATGAGAGCCATCCGTTTTGCCACCCAACTCAACTTTGAGATTGAGGAAGAATCACTCAAAGCCATCACTCGCAACAAAGACCGCATCAAAATCGTCAGTCAAGAACGCATCACGACTGAATTAAATAAAATCGTAGCAGCCCAAAAACCTTCTATCGGTTTCAAATTATTATTTGATACAGGTTTACTTCACCTCATTTTTCCAGAGATGACAAGGTTACATGGAGTCGAATCGAGAAACGGCTTGCGTCATAAAGATAACTTTTACCACACCTTACAAGTCTTAGATAATCTTTGTGAAACAAGTGAGGATTTGTGGTTGAGATGGGGAGCGATTTTGCATGATATTGCGAAGCCTCCCACCAAGCGATTTGAAGAAGGACATGGTTGGACTTTTCATGGACATGAAGTCGTAGGCGCAAGGATGGTTCCCAAGATTTTTAGAAAGCTCAAATTGCCTTTAAATGATCGGATGAAGTATGTCCAAAAAATGGTTCTTTTGCATCTTCGTCCTATTAGTCTAACCAAAGAAAATATTACAGATTCGGCAGTGAGGCGTTTATTATTCGAGGCAGGCGATGATATTGATGACTTGATGTTGTTGTGTCAAGCAGACATCACTTCTAAAAATAAAGCAAAGGTCCAACGCTTTTTGGATAACTATGAAATGGTCAAAGAAAAACTAGTAGAAGTAGAAGAAAAAGACCGTGTTCGTAATTGGCAACCACCGATTTCTGGTGATTTAATTATGAAAACTTTTGGACTGAAACCCAGTCGTCCTGTTGGTATCATTAAGAACGCCATTCGAGAGGCGATATTAGATGGGGAGATTTCCAATGAGTATGATGCAGCTTATGCATTTATGGTTGAGAAAGCAGCAGAATTGGAGTTAAAGCCTGTCAGTCAATGATCAATGGCATTCTGCTCCTGATGCCAAAAATTGGGTCTTTATAGATGAGATTTTTGTGAATTAATTTTTTATTGGTGATTTTTCAGTTCTTTTTTTGCTTCATCCTAAAAAATGAAGTAAAGAGTGATTTTTTTCTTTTTGGAGCGAAGGGTTGAGTGCTTCGTCGTATCAGAAAGTCCCGCTATCCGTTCTTATGAATGCAGCCAAGTTTTAGGCAGCCATTCATTGCATTCATACCACTACTATCGGGGCTATTTTGGAAGGATACAACACTGATGAAAGTTTTTGTATCTTGATTAGCTTCATCCTAAAGAATGAAGCAAAAATATCTCTTCTTTGATTAATTAAATGAGCAAAATTCTGTATATTCTTCTAATTCTTAAAAAATTCTGTTCAAAAAACTGGCACTATGGGTTGCATCCTTAACCAACTAGACCCGATAGTAGTGGTATTCGTGTAGAAGCGTTGGCTTAGGAAAACGTTGGCGACACGAATGAGAACGAATAGCGGGGAGACCCATTACGATGAAAGAGTAATAACCGTTCTCTCCTCTATCAAATTCTTTGCCCCAATTTTTGAAAAATTTTCATTTTCCATCTATTTGACAGGTAGTCCAATTCACAAAATGAACCTTACTATAGACTATTGACCATTGACTATGAACTTTTAAAACAACTTAATACCGAATCTCTACAAACCCCAACTTTGCTTTATTCAATCCCCAAGCATCATAATCGGTCAACTGAACGACTCCATCCAAAGTTGCATCCGTTGAAGTGTATGTATTAATAATAGCAGGATTAAAAAGCCAGAGATCACCATCCGTCACCTGTATCACACCATCTGCATTAAAATCCCCTGCTCGCATCATCGCTCGACCATCCTTGACGATTTGTTGTGTAAAGCCCAAAGCCTTTTCTACAGCGGTGGTAAAGTTGTAGTAGGTAAAATAATCGGCTTCGATAGCTGGCGACATAATAGCCAAATGATTGCGATGGCGAATCACAATGTAGTAATTTTCACCCTTGATTAAATTTTGAAATCGCAAGGGCTTTCGTTCCAAATTGACGACTTTTCCATCGGGTAAAAGAATCGCTGCTTGTTGTTCTACAATTTGGGTAACAGGAGTCAAACTCGTATCAGAAAGTTCACCTTGTCGTATCTCGACCAATACCCAATCGACAGGAAATAAGGGAAAATCGGAAGAACTTTCGACTGCTTCATTACCTTCATAAAAGAAAGGTTCGCTGTCATAAGGTTGCGACAAAGGAAGCTGTTGTGTCTGATACAAAGTCGTATTCATTCTATGAACAACTGTATTGTAAGCTCCTTCCAATAGTACCCGAACATCTAAGGTAAAAACGCAAGCGGTGTCTTCTTCGTAATCAACAGGCATACAGGCATCAGAACTTAATAAGCTGCTTCGTAAAGTAGTTAAAGCCAAACGCATTCTATCTTTTTGACCTGCTGTAAAACGATCTTGACAAGCCGTATTACTGAAGTCCATATAGTTATTGGTTAGATCATTTTGGTCTTCCTCAAAAGGATTATCCTCATCATTTTCATTGGCATCTGTTGTACAAGAGTTGCGTTCACAATTGGCACTTTCACTATTGGCGGGCGGTGTATCACAAACCTGATCGCCTTGTAATAAACAATCGTCATTGAGACAACCACCTTCAAAGGTATGATATAAATGCAAATAATGTCCCAACTCATGAACGACTCGATTGATGCGATCTTCTTGGGCATTCCAATAATAATCCCGTATCATCACCACATCCCACCATTCACCATGACTGAAAGCCAATGGAGAAATACCTGCATAACATTCTGATGAAGCCCCTGTAGTATCTTCAGAACAAATAGTATTGACAAGAAATATATTGAGATAATCCGTACGGGGAAAGGCTTCTGTAAAACGTGGGCGAACCGTTTCTATATCAGGATTGCCTAGCACAACATCAGGATTATCTATGATGCGAGTAATCCCATTCGTAGTTGAAAAAAGTGTATCTGTTTCATTTATATCTCTTTGGGCTAAACAAAACTCGACTTGTACATTGGTCGTATGCACATCCTTAAATTTTTGATTAATCATTTCTAAGCCATCCAATATTTGCTCATCGCTTGGCGTACTTTCTCCTGTTTGATGAACTAAGTGAATGACAACGGGAATGGTATAAATCGTGCTATCAACTTGCATCGAATCGGTCAAAGATTTTTGATAAAAAACCTGTTCTTTCGACTCCTTCTGGCTGGAATAAGCTATATTTTTTTCTAAAATATTCAAAATTTCAGTATTGCCACAAGTTGTTTGAGCTATCGAAAAATGAATAAAGGAGAGGTATATAGTGATGGTAAATAAGAAAAATTTCATAGGACGATTTTGGGGGAAAAGATAGGGGGAGACGACAAATTTAGTTCAAAAATGAAAAGAGTGCAAAAGTAATTTGAAGGATTTTGTTTAGTCTTTTGTATCAAAAAAATCTTATCGCTGAACACAAAACAATTTATTTCATTTTACCTGAACAAATTGAGGATTGGCTTGTCATAAGACAAAGTTAAGTGATACATGGCAAACCAATGGGCATATTTATTTAGAGTTAATTTGTATGATGACGATTTCACCATATACAGGGATGTTGTGTTGTTAACAGAGCAATCTTTGCAAGATTTCTTGCTTTATATTCGCCAAATTTATGGCTATGATTCGATAAAAGATGCCAGAGCCAACCATTGTAATGATGAATGGGGTCGAACCAACCCGATTGATTTATTCCTTGATATCCCACTTCACGACTTTATATCCGAACCCAATCAAAAGTTTTACTATTGCTATGATTTGAGCAAAGAGTTTGAGTTTTTTATTGAATTATTAGACATTCAACCTGCCCAATCGTCATTAACTTACCCTTATTCGATGGGAGGAGTCGGTGTTCCTCCTGCCCAGTACTCACCTATGGAACTTAAAAAAATGAATGGTTTGAATAAAAATGCCATCCTCCATATCAAAAGTTCGCTTCGATAAATCTAAAAATTGAACTTTATTTAAGGATCAAAAGTTTCAAATATTCCCGTAGAGTTGTATCTTTAATGCCCTTTTATTGAACATTGCTTTATGGAATACGGAATTTTTGACTTTTTGCAGCTTGTTGGCTCACTCGGTTTGTTTATCTACGGAATGAAAGTGATGAGCGAAGGCATCCAAAAAATCGCAGGGACTCAACTAAGAGTCATCCTACGATCTATGACTTCCAACAAGTTTTTAGGTATTGTCACAGGCTTTATCGTTACCGCCTTGATACAATCTTCATCGGCTGCCACAGTCATGGTTGTTAGTTTTGTCAATGCAGGATTATTGACCTTAGTGGAATCCTTTGGGGTCATTATGGGTGCAAATATTGGAACCACCATCACGATATGGATTGTCAATTATCTGGGTCTAAAAGTCAAAATGGCTCCCATTGCCATTGCTTTGATTGGTTTATCCTTTCCTTTGTTATTTGCCAAAAAAGCCCGACTTAAAAACTTCGCAGAATTTATCATTGGCTTTGGTATCTTATTTATTGGATTAACTTTTTTAAAGGATTCTGTACCAGACATCAAAAGCAGTCCTGAAATTCTGTCTTTCCTCAACCAATTTGCCAATCCCACCTTTTTATCTCGATTACTTTTCGTAGGAGTTGGAACTATTCTAACCATCGTTGTACAATCCTCTAGCGCAGCCTCCGCCATTACCTTGATTATGTTGGCAGAAGGTTGGATCAGCTTTGAATTAGGAGCTGCTATGATACTGGGCGAAAATATTGGAACGACGATCACCGCCAATCTAGCCGCTTTGGTCGCCAATGTTCACGCCAAACGTGCCGCTCGTTTTCACTTTGTCTTCAATGCCATTGGGGTTTTATGGATTCTTCTGTTGATGCCGTTCTTTGTCAACTGGGTTGATGGTCTCAATATTCAAGCTGCCAATGATAAGCTACCCATTTTTCATACGATGTTCAATATCACCAACGTCTTATTTTTGATGTGGTTTACCGATATATTTTATCGTATTGTTCTAAAAATGGTTCCATCCAAAGGCGAAGAGGACGAAGAGTTTCGCTTACAATATATACAACGAGGTTTATTGGGAACGCCTGAAATGATGCTGGCAGAAGCCAAAAAAGAAACCCAAACCTATGGGACATTATTGACTAAGATGTTGGGTAATGTCATCTACCTTTTATTTGAAAATCCCAAAGATCGAGAAGCCATCATTGAAAAAATTAGAAAACGAGAGGAAATCACCGATACTTTAGAAATCGAAATCGCTGACTTTTTATCCAAAGTGTCAGAAGATGAAATGAGTACGGAGGGAGCCAATCGTGTCCAATATTTGATGAGCATTATCAATGACATGGAACGTTTTGGTGATATTTGTTATGAGTTATCCGTCACCAATGAACGCATTATGAAGTTGGGAGCCAATATTTCCAACAATGTCAGAGACGAGATCAAAGAGTTATTTGATTTAGTCAATGAACAACTCAAATTGACCAATGTTAATTTGCGAAAACGATTTAAGGAGGTTGATATCAAGCCTGTCGAAATTAATGAAAAACGGATCAATGAGAAACGAACGGAATTACAAAAGCTGGTTTTCAGAAGCATGGAAAGACAAACTCTTTCGTCACATGAAGGCATCCATTATATGAATATCATCAACAGTGCTGAACGATTGGGCGACCATCTCATCAATATCAATGAATCTATTGTGGGGGTTCGATAATTTAGAA
>JAHDBB010000477.1:3579-5253 GCA_020630635.1 Chitinophagales bacterium | reverse complement strand
AAAATGACTTTTTCATCAATCAAAAAATTAGTTTATTTTTGTATTAAAAATTTTAGGAGAGAACGAAAATAGCTTCGTTGTAATAGGGCTCCCCGCTATCCGTTCTCATTCGTGCTGCCAAGTTTTAGGAAGCCAACGCTTCTACACGAATACCACTACTATCGGGTCTAGTTGGTTATGGAAAGAACCGATAGTTCCAGAACCTGTATTAGAATTTTAAATTTAAAAATTAGAATTTCCAAAGCCATGTCTTATTCTGACATCACACTTTTTGACTTACGCAGTAAATTTGGGATCAAAGATACGACTACCCAACTTTTCGATACAGTAAAACCTGTACAACCAAGTGTTTGGTTAAAAGAAACTTTAGCTTTGACGAGTCGCATTCCTGTGAAAAGGCAAAGTCAGAATTATTAGTGATGCCTATTTTAGTTGAAATCCGTACTCAAAATCAAGACTTTTTTACCATCTATTCAGGTGAATCTCTCAATGTTGATAAAGAGAATGGCTTGATGGGTGAATGTGATTACATCTTAGCCAAAGAAACCCACTCTTTTGTCATTGCTGCCCCGATTATTTCAGTAGTAGAAGCCAAACGCAATGATTTGGAATTAGGGGTTACTCAATGTGCAGCACAGATGGTTGGTGTACAAAAATTTAATGAACAAAATAATAAAAACATAGACACTATTTATGGTTGTGTCACTACTGCCAACGACTGGCAATTCCTCAAATTAGAAGGCAAAGAATTGAGTATTGATACGACTTATTACTATCTCAATGATCTCGAAAAAATCTTAGGAGCCTTTCAAATCATTATTGATTACTATAAAAGCAATATATAAAACCCAATAAACCATGAAAACCATCCACACACCCGACATCTTTACCATCGACAATTTTCTAACGCCCGAAGAATGCAATGACTACATCTTTTTTAGCGAAACCAAAGGCTATGAAGAAGCCACCGTTTCTTTAACCACAGGCGCAAAAATGATGAAAGGTATCCGCAACAACGACAGAGTCATTTACGAAGACGAACAACTCGCCCAAAAACTTTGGAACAAATTACAACCCCACGTCCATTTAGAATTTGAAAACATCAAAGCAATCGGTTTAAATCCTCGCTTCCGATTTTACCGATACGAAAACGAACAACGATTCAACAAACATATAGATGGACGAGTCAAAATATCAGATACAATCGAAAGTCGAGCCACTTTTATGGTTTACCTAAGCGATGATTTTGATGGAGGCGAAACAGAGTTTGAAACTCTCAAAATTAGTCCTAAAAAGGGAATGGCATTATGCTTTGTCCACGAACTCAAACACAAAGGTTGTAAAACGACCAATGGAGTAAAATATGTTTTAAGAACCGACATCCTCTACCAAAATCTGAACCACAAAAACCCTTAATCAAAGACAAATTCTTTTACTCAATTCTTTAGGATTGAGTTACACAATACGACTAGTACAAAAGGTTCTGTCCAAAACCAACTAGCCCCGATAGCAGTGGTATGAATGCAATGCGTTGGCTACCTAAAATTTGGCGCATTCATAAGAACGGATAGCGGGCCTTTCTATAGCGATGAAAGGCGAACCTTTCGCTCCCCAAAAAAGCTTTACTTCATTCTTTAGGATGAAGCCCCGAAAAGAACCGCAAAGAAAAGTGCT
>JAHDBB010000477.1:0-3479 GCA_020630635.1 Chitinophagales bacterium | reverse complement strand
GCTTTACTTCATTCTTTAGGATGAAGCCACGTTACTGCATTCTTTAGGATGAATCATTCATCATTAAAGCAAGTTTGCCAATAGACTAAAAATCCACTCCACAAATTTCTCTATAAACGCAGTACTTACAATTGTCCTCATTTTCCGTCTGTTGAAAATCCATATTCGTATCTAATAATTCTTGAAACAAACCCTTTAGTTTTTCTTCAAAAGCCGTCAACAATTGCCCAATTGAGAATGTCATCTTTTCTGCATCACCAGGAATTAATTGAACTCCTTTGTAAGTTTCTTTTAAGGAATAAATGCCTGCTTGTAAAGGTAAATTAGGATGAGCCTTCCAATACAAAAAAGTATAATAAAATGCTTGGAAAGTATAACGATATTCTGACTCACCAAATACCTGATCCATATATTCTTCCAAGTTTTTCGGAAGTTTTAGATTCTTATCCTTGACATTTCCCGTTTTATAATCCACAATCCGAATGGTCCGACCTTCCAAGTTTTCAACCTCATCCACTCTATCAATCGTTCCACTCAAACCCACACAATTTTCGCCATCAAAATTCAAATCAAAAACCTGTGAAGTCGTCTCTAACTCATGCAATTTTAAACGTTTTGTTTTAGAATCTGTAATTAAAACATCCTCAATCAATTGGCGAATCGTTTGAAACGTTAAAACATTTTTTCCCTCCAATTCATTATGGTCTTCATGGATTAAATGCGCTTGTTTCAACGCATCATTCATAAACCCAACGATCTTGGTATCGTCATTAAGTTGTGTAATATCTTCTTTTTGTAAAACTTTGTTTTTTAAAGGTTTATACAGGCTTTCCAATGTTTGGTGAACAATATTTCCCAAGTCTGTGGCTTCAATAGTAGTCGATTCATCCACCGTTTCTTTGAGGCTGGCGACATACTTAAAGTAAAACTCCAAAGGACAATTGATATAGGTCGATAAAGCTGTTGGCGAAAAATATTTATATGTTTGAGGTCGATTGCCTTTGGTATAAATGCGCTCTTGCAATCGCTCCAATACTGTATCCGTCTTACTTACATTTATAGGTTCTCGAACCTGCTTAGATTGTGGCGGAAGCGTACTATAAGTTTTTTCTTTAATCGTAATATTAGGGTTGCGAGTATATTTGACAGAGTTCAATAATTGAGGAATAAAGCGACTGCGTTCACCAGCCCCTTTCGTATCTGTTTCAAGGTCATAAATGAGCGTGACATTTTTAGCGGTTTGCAATAAACGATAAAAGTGATAAGCATAAATCGCATCTTGTTCTTCAAAAGTAGGCATCTTAAACGCCTTTCTCAACGAATAAGGAATGTAACTATTGAGCTTGCGTTTAGTGGGGAGTTTTCCTTCATTGACCGATAAAATAAAAAGATTTTCAAAGTCTAAGGTTCTTGTTTCTAAAAAACCCATCATTTGCAAACCCTTATTGGTTTTACCCGAAAACGAAGCCGATATATTGGGCAAAATAGAGATAAACATCTTCTTGATTAAGGTCAAACTCAATCGCCCAAAGTTACTTTTAATATTTTCGACAAAGACACGAAGATGAAAAAGAAACTGATAAATGAAGTCTTGTTCAATCGTAAACGTCATATCATTTTCCATCTCAATAATATTACCAAATTCATCGGTAAGAATCGACTGCATTTGTAGGGGAATCAAACTCTCTTCTTCTGTCGGCACAAAAAAGATAAATAAATCTTTTAAAAAATTACGCAGCAAGGTTAAAAACTCACTTGGTTTTTCATTTTTGACAAATACTTTTTTCAATATTGGGAAGTCCTCCAATCGCTCCAAAATATCCTCAATAAATACATAATTGCGCCGATGTTGAAGCATCCATTTTGAAAAGACAACACCCTTTTCCTTCAAGATACTTTGCACATAAGAGTTGTTAAAAAATGCTGTGACATCTGCCGTTTTAAAGTAGATTTTATTTTTTCCACTCACATTGATATGCAAATCAAAAAGACTGTTGACTAAAGTTGCCAAAGGGGTGTTTTTCAATGGATAACCCATCGTCACATTGGCTTCAGGCACATTATTGGGCAAGGCATACAGCATCGGTAACAAGAGATTTTCATCCGCTAAAACGACCGCCGTTTGAGCAATATCCGACTCAGTTTCATCCAACGTTTTTTTGAGCAAACCAGAAGCCACTTTCACTTGCGCCATCTGTTGAACGGTCCCAACGATATTGATATTTTTGGGCGTTTGCATCATATTACCAATAAACCATTTGCTGCGTTCAGTCGTCCATTTCTCCTTATAATACCGCACAAACATTCCAGCCTCAAACCACTTATTATTGAGATACAAAACATCGGCATCCCAATACACCCAAGCCATTTCTTTTTTGAGCAAATGATCGTAGATGACTTCTTCGGCATTAGACAAAGCATTGAATCCACAAAAATAAATTTGGGTTTTCGACAAAGGATGCTTACCCGATTTAATCTTCTCCAAAATCTCTCGATACAACATTCCTTCATACGCCAGTTTTTTCTCTTTCAACTGCTGCTTAAAGGCGGTATAAACGTCACCGACAATCTCCCAAATTCGCAAAAAGTTTTTAAGCAAATCCGTTTTTTCTTCCACCGAAACCACCGATCGAAACTGCTCAACCGCTTTACCCACTTCCTCATCTACTCCAATAACCGCTTCCACTTCCCGAATGTCATAAATATTTTCATACAAGTCTTTTGCATCGACAAGATACTTATCAATTTCATCAAAATCTTTCAATAAAATCTCTCCCCAAGGCATAAATTTATCAAAGGTATCAAAAGGATTTTGTTCGACATCCTCCAGTTGCAAATACACATCATACAACTCAAAAAGCAAGGTCAAATTATCCGTTACTTTTCGTCGAGTCATAAACTCCACAAAGTTTTCGATACTCATAATGGAAGGGGCCCAAAATGTTTCATCTGGAAAACGCTTTGCCAATAACTTATCAAACATCAAAGCCCCTCTTCTTGTTGGAAATACATAACAACACTGCCGTAAACTTTCTAAATTATCCGCTGGAATCTCCTCAATAATTTTCTGAATAAATGATTTCATATAGCTCTTATTTGGTCTTCTTTATTCTTTTTAGGAGCGAATGAATGTAGCTTCGTCGTAATGGAAAGTCCCGCTATCCGCTATTATAAATGCGCCAAGTTTTAGGTAGCCATCGCATTGCATTTATACCGCTACTATCGGGGCTAGCTGGTAATGGTCTGGACTTCTTAGTTTTAGGAAAAGGGGCGAACTGTTCATCTTTTACATGTTGGGACGACGGGACGTAAAGGGACGTTGATATTTTTTATCGAAAAATCTTATAGATAGATTAAAAATTACAAAAGAACCGAAATGTCCCCTTTCGTCCCTTTTTAAAACGTCCCATCGTCCCAAAATTCAAAATATTTGTAACCCAAGAAGCAAGTTTTTCGTTTGCGACTATCGACTATCGACT
>JAHDBB010000476.1 GCA_020630635.1 Chitinophagales bacterium | reverse complement strand
TCCTCCTACCTTTGAGAAAAGTGAGGAAACCTATTTCTTACCTCTGCAAATTCATATTGTAGGAACCAATGAAGGATTGGGGTATTATACCAAACATCAACTAGTGCAAGTAATGTGCTTTTTGAATGAGGACTTTACAGATTCTGGTATGCAGTTCTTTTTGAAAGACAATGAGGTCAATTATATTGATAATTCCATCTATTTTCAACATAGTTTTTCAGAAGGTGCACAAATGATGGACAATAACAATGATCCAACTGCCATCAATATTTATATAGTAGAAGATCCTGCTGGTGCTTGTGGCTATTTTTCACCAGGAAATGATGGAGTAGCTGTTGCCAAAAGTTGTACAGGAAGCAACTCTACCACCTTGACCCATGAACTAGGACACTTCTTTTCTCTACCACACACTTTTTTTGGTTGGGAATATGTTGAAGAAGGCGAAGAAATGCCGTTGGAATATAGAGAAAAAGTCGCTAGAACAGGTCCTACTAGTAATTGTTATGAAACAGCAGATTTCTTTTGTGATACAGGACCTGATTACTCACCTTATCGTTGGGGATGTCCTATTGCTATAGATTTTGAAGACCCTGATGGAGCAATTTTTAGACCCGACCAATCTTTTTTCATGAGCTATTCGATGGATGCTTGTCAAAGTCGTTTTTCGGAAGAACAAAAAGATGCGATGGAAGCTAATTTGCTTTTTCAAAGAGAAAATTTATTAGGAAGTACCCAAGAATTGAATTTTGCAGATATTTATGAAACCCATATTCATTATCCAGCATCAGGGATGTTTACAGTGCCTTATCAAAATCTTACCTTACAATGGGAACCTGTTGAAAATGCCAATCGCTATGTTTTGAGAGTCCACAATAGTTCTATTGGATATGTGACAGATGTATTTGTCGATGAACCTTCTTATACTTTGACAGACCTTGAACCCAATACCGTGTATTTTTGGGAGGTTGTACCATTCAATGATGGAAACTTTTGTGTACCTGCTACTCTATCCAGTAGTTTTAAAACCTCTGATACGACCAATTTTGTACCTTCAACTTTAGATGTGACACTCCCACATTGTCAGGGAGCTTCAACAGGAAGTATTTATGTAGAGGTAGAAGGAGGAATACCACCGTATAATTATCTTTGGGAAAATGGTGAAGAAGGACAATCATTAGAGTCTCTAACTGCTGGGGTATATAGTGTTACGGTTTCAGATGTCACTGGTCAAACCGAAGTACTTAAAATCAATGTGGGAGAACCCAATCCTTTATCTGTGATTGTTCGACAAAAAGAGGACGTATTACAAGCTTATGTTGGAGGTGGTCGCCCGCCTTATACCTACAATTGGTCAGATGGTGTTACGACTTCCAATACGACATTTGATGGAACAGGGACACAAGATTTGTTGGTGATTGATGCCAATGGCTGTGAATTTGGATTGACTATTAATACTTTAGTCGTAGAATCAGCTATTCAAAATGTTAATTGCAAAGGAGGAAACAATGGGAGTATTGAATTACTAGAACTTATTGGAGGAAGTGGTGTTTATGACTATAACTGGAGCGATGGAACAGAGGGAAATCTACGAGAAAATTTGACAGCAGGTGTTTATGACATAAAAGTGACAGACGAACAAGTAGATCATATTGAGTATATCTTTACTTTTGAAATTACAGAACCAGAAGAGGTGCTAGAAGCCAGTCTTGAAATTGCAGAATATCAAGGAAGTTGTGAAATAACAGGCGGTGTCGAACCTTACAATATTCAATGGTCCAATGGTGATAATGAAAGTGTTACAGAACTGGAAGCAGGAATGGATACTTTAACAATAACCGATGCGGCAGGTTGTATCATTTCGATTCCTTATCAAGTGATCGGTTTAGAAGCCAGTATCAAAGAATTAGATTGTAATGGCGATACCAATGGCAATATCTTATTAACGCCAAGTGGTGGAATGAGTCCTTATACTTACGAATGGAATGACGGGAATACCTATCAAAATCGTTATGGTTTGGGTGCAGGAATTTATATCGTAACAGTTACCGACGCAATGGGTGTTGAAAATACTTTTGAGTTTAAAATGGATGAACCATCCCCTTTAGTTATCAATATTGAAAGTGATGATATAAATGCAACGGTTTTAATTGAAGGAGGAACACCACCCTACGAGATTATCTGGTCTAATGATTCAGAAGAAGAAACAATTGATGTTACCGAAGGAGGTATTTTTGCGGTAGAGGTTGAAGATGCCAATGGTTGCAAAGAGACAATAAGTATCAATACCGAGACGAATACTTCCATCGCAAATATCAATAACAATCAAGTACGTTTATACCCCAATCCTGTTTCGATGGGTCAAATACTCAACATCAGTTTTGAACTCAATCAACCCCAAAATATACAAGTCAAAATTTATAATAGTGGAGGGCAAGTGGTACAAATGCAAAAACAAAATACAACAAATGGAATTTCCCATTTACAATTACCTATTCAACAAATGAGTTCTGGTTTATACTTTTTTGAAATTCAAATAGGCGATCAACTCATTCATCAAAAACTGATAATTGATTAGGAGAGAACGGTTATTACTCTTTCATCGTGACGGGTCTCCCCGCTATCCGTTCTTATTCGTGTCGCCAAGTTTTAGGTAGCCCACGCTTCTACACGAATACCACTACTATCGGGTCTAGTTGGTTATGGAAAGAACCGATAGTAACAGTATCAAAAAAATAAAAAAGTAGTCATTTTAAAAATTATTAAATAGCACTGATATGAAAAATCTATACCTTATTTGTTTGTTACTCTTAGGTAGTTACTATAGTTCAAATGCACAAGCACCTTGTGGAACGATAATGAATGAAGAGGACATGGAATGGCTACGAAAATTTAAAGAAAATCCTCCTGTTGGATTTGAAAAAAGCGATGAGATATATTATCTACCCGTTCAAATGCATGTATTAGGAGACGACGAAGGAGTAGGATATTTCCCTGCGGTAGATGTGATAGAGATGATGTGTACTGCCAACGACTATGCAACCAACACAGGACTAAACATGCAGTTTTTCCTACGAAACAATGAGTTAAATTACATCAATAGTTCTTACTATTTTAACGACCAAAATAACAACTACGTCATTGGTAGTGGTGGGGCTCAACAAAATAATATCTATGGAGCGATCAATGTCTATATAGCCTCCAATACAGGAAACAACTGTGGTTATTTTGCACCAGGAGGCAACTGTATCGCCGTTCAAAAATCTTGTTCTGATCCAGGCTCAACCACTTTCATTCACGAGTTAGGACATTTCTTTTCCCTCAACCACACCTTTTTCGGATGGGAATATGTACCAGAAGGGCAAGAGTTACCAGTCAATCAAAGAGAAAAGGTTATCAGAACAGGACCTAATCGAAACTGTCATTATACAGCCGATTACTTTTGTGATACAGACCCTGATTATTCAGCAGGAGGATGGGGATGTGATCCTGCCACTTTTGTAGATCCAGATGGCGTAAGTTTTACACCCGATTCTTCCCTATTTATGAGTTATGCAGGTTGTACCGATCGTTTTTCCATAGAGCAAATGGAAGCGATGGAAGCCAACTTATTGTTCCAAAGAGAAGAATTGACGCAGAGTGTCCAAGCCTTAAACTTTGAGCCAATCCACGAAACACGAGGACAATATCCTGCTTCTGGAATGACAGATGTGCCTTACCAAAATGTCTATTTCCAATGGGACCCAGTAGAAAATATCAATGCCTATGTATTTAGTATTTCCAATACAGCGATTGGATATGAACACAGTGTTTTTATTGAAGATAATAACTATGTAGTCACTGATCTTGAACCCAATACAACTTACTTTTGGCAAGTGACGGCTTACAACGATGGCAATTTCTGTACCGAGACAGGAGGTACTTATGGCTTTACAACTTCTGATGTTACCAGTTTTTCTCCTAGTGTCTTAAATGTTTCGACTCCCAATTGTGCAGGTGATGCAACTGCCAGCGTTTACATCGAAGTCGAAGGAGGAACACCACCTTATACTTATGTTTGGGCAGATGGAACGGAAGGACAAAGTCTCGAAAATGTAGTTGGAGGTGAATATGCTGTAACCGTAACAGATGCCAATGGTCAAACAGAAACGCTTGAAGTCAATGTTGGCGAACCCAATCCATTGGATTTAACCATATTTCAAACAGCAGATGGTTTACAGGCTTACATCAATGGTGGTAGAGAACCTTATACCTATAATTGGTCTACTGGTTCTACCAGTTCTTTTGCAGACTTAACCGAAGGAGTTTATACATTGACTGTAACAGACGATAATGGTTGTGAAGTATCTTTATCTGCCAATATCTTAACAGTCGATGCTACTGTTGTCAATGTCGCTTGTAAAGGAGACGAAACAGGAAGTATTGAGATCGTAGATGTGCTTGATAATTATGAATATACTTGGAATACAGGAAGCGATGCTCCCTCTTTAGAAAACATAGGAGCAGGAACTTATAGCGTGACGGTTCAGGATATTACGGCTGAAAATGTTCAAAGTATCTTTACCTTCCAAGTTATGGAACCAGAAGAAGCATTAGAAGCAAGTGTTCAGATAGCGGAGTATCAAGGCAGTTGTGAAGTGACAGGCGGTGTTGAACCTTACACGATTCAATGGTCCAATGGTGGAAGCGATGCGATGGCAGAATTGGAAACGGGAGCGGATACATTGATGATAACAGATGCGGTTGGCTGTAGCATTTCGATTCCTTACCATGTGGTTGGTTTAGAAGCCAGCATCAAAGAGTTAGATTGTAATGGCGATACCAATGGTAATATCCTATTGACCCCAAGTGGTGGAACAAGTCCTTATACCTATGCGTGGAATGATGGAAATACCTATCAAAATCGTTATGGTTTAGGTGCAGGAATTTATACTGTCATGGTAACAGATGCAACAGGCGTTGAAAATACATTTGAGTTCAAGATTGAAGAACCAGCTCCTTTAGTAGTCAGTATTGAAAACGATGAGATAAATGCAACAGTTTTAATTGAAGGAGGAACGCCTCCTTATGCAATTGATTGGTCCAATGATTCGGAAGAAGAAACGATTGATATTACCGAAGGAGGGATTTTTTCGGTGAATGTAGAAGATGCCAATGGTTGTGATGAGACCACCAGTATTACGGTTGAAGCGATGGTGGGTACTGCTTTGAATGACATCCAAAATAATCAAGTGCGTTTATATCCTAATCCTATCTATGTAGGACAATTGCT
>JAHDBB010000475.1:4105-5271 GCA_020630635.1 Chitinophagales bacterium | reverse complement strand
CACTCCTGTCGGGGCTAGTTCGTTGAGGTCGCAACTTCTTAGTACCAGAAATTGTGGCGAAGGGACGTTTCTTTTTCAATAAAACAACAAACTGTTGAACGTGAAAAATTAGATTCGTGTATTCGTGGCAAAAACCACATAAGAACCGAAACGTTCCTAAAACCAAGAAAAGAACTGAAATCGTCCCCTCGTCCCCAAAGCAAGAACAGAACCGAAACCGTCCCCTCGTCCCAATATGTAAAAAATGAACCACAGCTATCGACTAAACCAACCCCTCTTTCAACAAATCATGAAGATGAATCATTCCAACGTACTTTCCTTGATCTACCACCAATAATTGAGTGATATTGTGCTGCTTCATAACCTCTAATGCTTTGATTGCCAAAATATCTGCCTCGATTGTTTTAGGATGAGAAGACATAATATTTTCCGCCTTTAAAGAAAAAAAATCCTGTTGAGACTCCAACATCCGCCTCAAATCTCCATCCGTAATAATACCACAAAGTTGAGAAGAATCGACTTCTAAAACAGCCGTTGCCCCCAATCGTTGCGAAGTCATTTCCACGATAACTTGTTGAATAGAATCTTGTGTAAAGACTTGAGGTTTTCCATTATTTTTATAAACATCAGCAACGTTCAAATATAATTGTTTACCTAAAACCCCTCCTGGATGTAAAAGTGCAAAATCGTCAGAAGAAAAACCTCGTTTCTCTAATACTCCAAATGCCAAAGCATCGCCCATTGCTATTTGAGCAGCCGTACTCGCACTTGGAGCAAGGTTATTGGGTCCCGCTTCTTGGACAATCGGTAAAAATAATACAAAGTCTGCTTCTCTTGCTAGTGTCGATTGAGGATTACTCACCAAAGCGACCATCTTATTACCCATTCTTTTGATAAGCGGAATCAATACCCGAATTTCGGGAGTATCGCCACTTTTAGAAAGAAAGATAACGACATCCTCTTTTTGAATCATCCCAATATCTCCATGTATAGCATCTGCCGCATGCAAAAAGATGGCAGGTGTCCCAGTAGAGTTAAAAGTAGCAACTATTTTTTGTGCAATCAACGCACTTTTGCCAATACCTGTGACCACAACCCTTGCTGAACAGTCAAAAAGCAATGTGATTATTTCTATAAAATTTTCATTAATTTGAGGAATAAGGGCT
>JAHDBB010000475.1:0-4005 GCA_020630635.1 Chitinophagales bacterium | reverse complement strand
TTTTTTAAGAAATATAATGTATATTAGTATTCACAAATAAAAAGGTTTGAAATATAATCACTTTCCGTAATAAGAATTTTGAAAAATGTCATTGACCAGCCTAACAAAAATCAAATTATAATATTTAAGAGAAATAGACGAAAACTACTCAAAGAAGAGTATAGCCTACTCCCCAAGAATGTTAGAAATAGCATTCTTTGACTAATCTTGGACTAAACACAAAATACATTTTTTATGACAGAAATAACAGACTTAATAGAGAAGCAATCAGCGTTAACAGAAGCACTTAATCAATATTTCGGTTTCAAATCATTTAAAGGAGAACAAGAAGCCATCATCAAAAGTATTTTAAGAAAGCAAGATACCTTTGTTATTATGCCTACTGGTGGAGGCAAGTCACTTTGTTACCAACTGCCAGCCATTTTAAGCGAAGGAACCGCTTTGGTCATTTCACCTCTCATTGCCTTGATGAAAAATCAGGTAGATATGGTAAGAGGATATTCTAGCGATGATAGCATCGCCCATTTTCTAAATTCCTCTCTCAATCGTTCTCAATCCAAAAAGGTAAAAGAAGATCTTGTTGCAGGTCATACAAAACTACTCTATGTAGCTCCAGAGACTTTAACCAAAGAGTCAACTGTCAAATTCTTTAAAGAACTCAATATTTCTTTTGTGGCTGTAGATGAAGCCCACTGTATTTCTGAATGGGGACACGATTTTCGCCCTGAATATCGTCGTATTCGAGACATGCTAGATGAGATTCAAGAAAATATTCCAATCATCGCTCTTACAGCGACGGCAACTCCAAAAGTACGGGCCGATATTATTAAAAACCTAAAGTTAAAAAATCCCAATACCTTCATTTCTTCTTTCAATAGAAGCAATTTATATTATGAGGTGCGTCCCAAACCCAATAGAGAAGCAACCATCAAAAATATCGTTCAGTTTGTAAAAGGCAATGAAGGAAAATCAGGTATTATTTATTGTTTGAATCGTAAGACGACAGAAGAAATTGCTGAAACCTTACAAGTCAATGGGATCAAAGCAGCAGCCTATCATGCAGGTCTAGACTCCAATACTCGTACCACTGTACAAGATCAATTCTTAATGGAAGAAATTGATGTCATTGCAGCGACCATCGCTTTCGGGATGGGAATTGATAAACCTGATGTACGTTTTGTATTACACTTCGATGTTCCCAAAAGTTTAGAAAACTACTATCAAGAAACAGGACGAGCTGGAAGAGATGGAATGGAAGGAAAGTGTATCGCTTACTTTAGCCAAAAAGATGTCAATAAACTAGACAAGTTTTTGCGAGATAAGCCAGTTAAAGAACGAGAAATCGGCGCACAACATCTATTGGAAGTCGTTGGTTATGCCGAGTCAGGAACATGTCGCCGTCAGTTTTTACTACATTATTTTGGCGAATTATTTGATGCCACCAAGTGTGACGAAATGTGCGATAACTGTGCCAATCCAAAAGAAAAAATTGATGGTAAAGACTATATGAAAATGGCTTTGGAAACAACCGAAGCTTTAGGCGAACAGTTTAAACTCAAATACTTGACGGACTTCTTGACAGGTAAAAAATCTCAAGAAATTATCGCTTATCGCCATGACCAAAAACCCAACTTTGGTATTGGAAAAGAAAAAGACCAACTATTTTGGAGTTCTGTTTTAAGACAAGGAATGCTTCAAGATTATCTGGAAAAAGAAATCGAAAACTATGGCGTATTAAAAATGACAGAAGGTGGTTTTGATTTTATTAAAAACCCTCAACCTGTCAATATTGTACTCAATCATCAGTTCAACGACGATGATTCAGCGATCAACAAACCTCAAAGAACAGTAGCATTAGATCCTAAGTTGGTCAAAATGCTTAAAGATTTGAGAAAGCAAGTTGCCAAAGAAAAGAAACTTCCACCGTTTGTGATTTTCCAAGATGCCTCACTCAACGATATGGCTACACAGTATCCTATCACCGTAGATGAAATGGCAAATATCGTTGGAGTCAGCAAGGGCAAAGCATTGAAGTATGGCAAGAAGTTTTTGAAACTTATCGAACAATATGTCGAAGACAACAACATTGATCGACCCAATGAGATTATCACCAAACAAGTAGCCAAGAAGTCTAAACGCAAAGTTTATATCATCCAAAATGTCGATAAAAAAATCTCGTTACAGACGATCGCTGAAGGTCAAGGTATTAGCTTAGATGAGTTGTTTGAGGAAATCGAAACCATTGTAGCTTCAGGAACTAAGTTGAACATTGATTACTTTATCAATGATTACTTGGATGAAGACCAACAAGATGAAATCTATGACTATTTTATGGAAGCCGAAACGGATGATTTGGAAGAGGCACGAAAAGAACTAGACGACGAATATAGCATAGACGACTTGCGATTAATTCGAGTGAAGTTTATGTCGGAATTGGCTAACTAAAATAGCTGTAAAACATTCAGACCTTTCATCCATAGCCCCGATAGTAGTGGTATGCTAAACGCAGCGTTAGCCAAAGGTTTTGCGAGGCATTTAGCATAAGAACGAATAGCGGGACTTTCCGTAGCGACGGAGCATTTTACAGTTCGCTCCTAAAAAAACAAAAGGCATAAATGAAAATTAAAAACCTTCATTTATGCCTTTTTCTATTTTGATAATTGTAGCATTTATTCCTCTTTGTTGATATATAAACGCACCGTTTCTATTTTTGCCAAAGTTGCTTCCTCTACTAAAAATTGAAAGTTTTCAATCTCAATAACATCTCCCGCAATTGGAATGCTCTCCGTCCTTTCTAAAATCAATCCAGCCACCGTTTCATACTCACCTTCAGGAAGTTCCAAATCAAAATCTTCATTGATCAAATCAATCTCGACCCGACCAGAAAAAAGATATTCTGTCTCCGAAATTTTTTGTTTGATAAAGTCTTCTTCATCATGTTCATCCTCTATTTCTCCAAAAATTTCCTCAATCACATCTTCCAATGTGACCAAGCCAGCCGTTCCCCCAAACTCATCTACAACCAATCCAAAACTTTTATTATTTTTGATAAAATGTTGTAGCATATCCCTTGCAGCCATCGTCTCTGGAAAAATTTCTAAATCATACGTTCGCCGTCTTTTTTTCAAAATATCCAAGTGATGAATGTACCCAATCGGATTGTCAATACTATCTCGATAAACAATCAATTTGGAATGCTTCGTATTTATAAACGCTTGCTTGATGTCTTCCCAAGTAGTGCCTTCCTCTAACGCCTCAATCTCATTTCTTGGCACCATACATTCACGAGCTTTGACTTGTGATAAGTCCAATGCTTTTTCAAACATCGTCGTTGCCACCTCATCTTCCTCATTCACATTTTCCGACATTCGATGAAAATAATCTTGCAAGTCAATTCTTGAAAATTGTGCATTTTTCAATTGCGTTTCTTCTTCTCCTTTTCCCAAAATCAATCGAGAAACGCCCAAGATAATATAGACAAATGGACGCAATAAAAAATAAGCAATGGCAAAGGGAAAAACAAAAATAGACAGTTTGCCAACAGGATTGATACGAAAGAAATTCTTTGGAATAAATTCACCTGCAAACAAAATAATGATGGTCGAAACTAAAGTTGTTATCAACAACAAGGATATTTCACTATGAAAAGGAGTCGGTAAAAATTGAATCAAAAAAGGTTCAAAAAGCTGTGTAAACAAAATCCCAAAAAAGACCAGCGCAATATTATTACTCAACAAAGTTGTCCCAATAAAATGCGGGGTTCGATTCGTGAAATATTGCAATAAACGCCCTGATCGCCCTTTACGTCCAGCCAACTCCACTTCCAATTTATTAGCCGATACAAACGCAATTTCCATGCCCGAAAAAAATGCCGAGCAAATTAAAGTAATCAGTATAAAAATAATAGAAAGTGTCATGTCTAAATGTATTCGTTATGTTTAGGAGCGAAAGGTTTGGTTTTCATCGCACAGGAAAGTCCCGCTATCCGTTCTTATAAATGTGCCA
>JAHDBB010000474.1 GCA_020630635.1 Chitinophagales bacterium | reverse complement strand
TCGACCATCGACCATCGACCATCGACCATCGACCATCGACCATCGACCATCGACAAAAAACAACAAAAATGAACCCACTCATTCACCAGCTTCAACAAAATATCAAAAGACTCAAAAACAACATTCATGAGATTTCCAACGAGTCTTTAGCCCACAAACCCAATCCCCAAAAATGGTCCAAAAAAGAAATACTAGGACACCTCATAGATTCCGCCAGATACAATCTCACCAGATTCACTGAAATCATCATCACTGACGACCTATACGAACTCCAAACATATACACAAGATGACCTTGTAAAAATCAACAACTATCAAAATACCCCAACTTACGAACTCGTCATTTTATGTCAATCCCTCAACACTCAAATCTGCCATGTCCTCAAAAATACTCCAGAAGTCCACTTTCAAAAGAAGCTAAAGATTGGCAATGAAGTCAAAACATTAGAATGGTTAGTAGTCGATTACATAAGACATTTAGAACACCATCTCAATCAAATCTTAACGAGTACAGATACGATTACTTTACCCCACCACATCACACTCAAACAAGCCATCGAACAACTAACCAACACGCCCACAGAATTCACCAAAGTATTAGAATTTGGCGACTTAGAAATCGAATATTACCAACCCAATCAAATTGACAAACAACAACCCCATTTACGAGACGAAGTATATATCATCGCATCAGGACAAGGTAAGTTTATTCGATCAGGAATTACCTACACCATTCAGCCCAACGATGTATTATTGGTAAAAGCAGGAGAGGAGCATCGTTTTATCGACTTTAGCAAAGACTTTGCCACATGGGTGATCTTCTACGGCATAGAACGCCCTTAAAAAGTGATACTATAGGAAGTGGGAAGAACTCAATCCCGCAAGTTTTTTTGATTGGTGGTTCTAAATGTAAGTAAGTCTTTTCGACTTATAGAATCTAAAAGTAGTTTGCTGTTATCTATAAAACTCTAAATGATTGATTTACGAGTTATTATTGGTATCCGTTTTGAAAATTAATACACGAATATTGTAGGAACAGATTGCATCTGTTCTCACGAATGAACCACATCCATTGATAAAAGAAAGGTCCGTCTGGCGAAGACAAGGAAACGAACAGTCAAAACACACAGAGAACGTGTCTCCCGCCAGCGGGAGAATTAAAGAGGGTGGACACAAAACACTCCTAAAAAATACCGTTTTAATCCAAAAATTATCAATCCCTTTTTTCAATTACCATTATGATAACCATCCTAGAACACAAAAACCGTCGTTACCTCACAGGCATATTTGCCAACAAACCCCAAGCCATCGCCCACCTCCAAAAAATAGAGGAGGAATCCAACTACTCAAAAGATGATTTTCTCCTCATAGAAACCCAGCTACCCTTTTACCCTATTTACATCATAGAAGGCTTAGAACCCACCTTCATTTACACCGATAAACAAAGCGATATTATCGACCTTTTAAAACGTACCAACGAAAATAGAAAAGACGACAACCACCATATTTACTACAACATTTACCGCATCAGCGAAAACGACAGCACACCTTATTGGGGAAGTGATAGTATGGGCATGTTAGAACATTATCACATCAACAACAGCGACCTAGACCACTTTCAAAAAACAGGTTTCCCAGACTTCTTCGGAGCCTACGACAACCTCTTCCACCAACTACAACACCAAATCCAACAACTCACCACCCAACAAAAAGCCACACCCAATAACCCCATCATTCAAAACCAAATAAACGAAATCCAACAAGCCCTTCAAACCCTTCGCTTTTTTGAAAAACACCATTTAGCTATAAATGAAATAGAAAAAGTCATCACCTTAGGAATGGATAGGAAATAAATGGACATTTTTAGCAAAAAGATTTTTCAACTCTATAAGGCGAAAAACGCAGTCATAGCAGGGCTACGACGAGGCTTTTCAACGCAATAGATGGGAAAATATTGACGCTCAAAATGAACAGTTATTTTTGTTCTATTCCTTATCTTATCCCAAAAAAGAAGAAGGCAACTATCAACTCATCAAAAATCATCATTCCAATGATCCAACCCAATGGACCAAAGCCACTTTCAAAAAACATCCAGACTTAAAGCTAAAATATAGAGACTACCTTATTATTATGAAGGAAGAGTAAGACAAGAAATATTGATATACACTATTTAAAATTAATAGAGAAATATTGTAGGAACAGATTGCATCTGTTCTCACGACTGAGCCGTATCTATTGATAAAGAATTCAAGATATTAGTATCAATAAAAATCACAACCTATGACACAAATGCACCGCATTTTGACAATTTTCATGTAAAAACCAAACAGAAGTTGTCAAATCTCCACGAAAAGAACCGAAAAAACATAAGAAAGAAGAAAAGACCATGCAAAATAGCCCCGATAGCAGTGGTATGCTAAACGCAGCGTCAGCTAGAAGGTTTCGCAAGGCATTTAGCATAAGAACGAATAGCGGGACTTCCCATCACGACAACGCACCCAACCCTTCGCTCCAAAAAGAAAAAACAAGTATTACTTCATTCTTTAGGATGAAGCCCCGAACCGAACAGAAAAAAGACTTTACTTCATTCTTTAGGATGAAGCCCCGAACCGAACAGAAAAAAGACTTTACCTCATTCTTCAGAATGACGCTACAAACAGAACCACATTCACAATTCACAATTCACAATTCACAATTCACAATTCACAATTCACAATTCACAATTCATAATTCATAATTCATAATTCATAATTCACAATTCACAATTCATAATTCATAATTCATAATTCATAATTCATAAACTAATACTGCTCTATTAGGGAAATCTTGAGACTTAACATCTTTAATGTAATCTTGAAAAGCTGCTTTTATATCGTCATACAATTCCAAATAACGTCTTAAAAATCTCGGTTGAAACTCTTTAGTGATTCCTAAAAGATCGTGAACAACCAAAACTTGACCATCAACATCACCGCCAGCTCCAATTCCAATAACAGGAATGGAAACGCTTTCCGCAACGCCTTTTGCCAATTTAGCAGGAATTTTTTCAAGTACAACACCAAAACAACCAACTTCTTCTAACATTTTAGCATCTTTTTCTAATTGTTCCGCCTCTTCTTTCTCTTTCGCACGAACTACATAAGTACCAAATTTATAGATAGACTGTGGTGTCAATCCCAAATGACCCATTACAGGAATACCCGCTGTTAAAATTCTTCGAATAGAATCTTTTATTTCAATACCACCCTCAAGCTTCACACCATGAGCTCCCGATTCTTTCATAATTCTAATAGATGCTCTCAAAGCTGCTTTAGGGTCTCCTTGATAGGAACCAAAAGGTAAATCAACAACGACAAAAGCTCGTTTTACAGCGCGAACAACTGAAGAAGCATGGTAAATCATTTGATCCAATGTAATAGGCAAGGTCGTTTCATGTCCTGCCATAACATTCGAGGCAGAATCGCCCACTAAAATAATATCAATACCAGCATCATCAATGATTTTGGCCATAGAGTAATCATAACCCGTCAACATGCTGATTTTTTCACCATCGTTTTTCATTGCTTTTAAGACATGTGTTGTAACACGCTTAACTTCAGTATATTTAGACATTTCGTATCTTTTATTATTTCAAATATTTTATTAATGTAGTTATCAAGAATTGAATAATTATCATATATCCTAGAATGTACTTTTCATATAGGTAAAACTGCTTTTGATTGCTGACAAATTGTTGAAAAAACGAACATATAATAAAACTTATCAACGCTATTTAACATCCTTAATAGCTCTTTGGTATCATCCTTGTTTTTGTAAAACAATTGTCACAAAACAATATGATACGTAAATCCACCACAAAGGACGTAAATTTATTTTAATATTGTGATAATACTTGAATTAGCGTACGATTTTTAATGACAAAATTTCAAAGGCTATAGATATTGTTATCTTTGCGGTCACTTAGTATTTCTTTTTGCTAGTGGCTTATTTCAACCAACAAATAGATTTAATGATTAATATAACCCGATTTATTGTACTTCTAGCGATCATTATTACCTGCACCAATTGTTCTACTGACTTTGAGTTGAACAGTGAATGGAAGGAAGTAGCGGTTGTTTATGGTTTACTAGATCAAACAGAGGAAAGACAATACATCCGTCTTAGTAAAGCATTTTTAAGTGAAGAAAATGCCATTGAAGTGGCACAAATAGCAGATTCATTATATTTTAAAAATGCGAGCGTTGTTATCAATGAATATGATGCACGGTTGGTTTTTCAAAGAGACCGATATGTTTTTGATGGTAGCCAAAGGTTTATCAAAACAATTGAATTTCAAAGAATAGAAGCGAGCACAGATGAGAGTGTTCCACAGAAAGAAGAGGGCATTTTTGCCAATAATCCATATTTCCTGTATTATACTGAAGAAAAGTTGAATGAGAATATGGTTTATGAGTTGGTAGTCACAACTGATTTAGGAAACGAAGTAAGAGCCTTAACTCCTTTGGTTAAAGATTTCGGAGTTATTACCCCTCGTTCTCAATTAGACGAAGAGGAACCGCCTACAGAATTAAGCTTGCCCAATGATAACATCAACGTGCGATTTAAATATATCGGTGCTGAGAACAAAAGGGATTTGATTTATGACTTGTATATTGAATTTAAATACAGAGAAGCCCTAAATAGTGATCGTGAAAACGATGAAGTGAAAACAGTAAATTATACCGCATTTAAAAACAAGGCTGCTGATAATTTTCAAGGCAATAGCACTTTGGCGCATTCAATTTCTACTGACAATCTTTTGACATTTTTGGCAAGAGAAGTCGGAGTCGAAAACTCATCGGCATATTATAGAACCTTGTTTAACCCGACTTTCAAGTTTAGTTTTTTTGCAGGATCAAGAACACTCAAAGAATTTTCTGAAGTGGCAAATGTTTCTGAAAATAGTGTAAATGCAGGGTCGGCAAAACCGATTTATACCAATATTGAAAACGGTATTGGTTTGTTCGGATCTAGATTTAAGAAGGATGTTTTTGCAAATATTAAAGCTAATTCTTTAGATGTATTCTTTTGTGGAGATATTACAAAGGATCTAAATTTTGATGATGAATTTAATCAGGTTACTTGCGATGATTAAACGGTAAGTGTTAAGACCAATTTGACCTCATTAAATTTTATACCAAACTTTTGAAAATCATTTTTTTTTATGCACGTTAGGCTGATCTTATCACTTGATTTCTGGCGTGTTTTCCAAACCTAATTTTACAATATTTTTATTTTAATAGATGA
>JAHDBB010000473.1 GCA_020630635.1 Chitinophagales bacterium | reverse complement strand
ATCGACCATCGACCATTAAACCAACTCCATCGCCTTCTCCCTCGTAGACTGATCCGTCTCCTCATACTCCACCAAAGTCGGTTTCTTCACAAACGCCACCTTTGCCAAACAATCCGCAATCACATCCGACATCTCCAAAAACCCGATTTTATCCTCCAAAAAGGCCTGTACCGCCACCTCATTCGCTGCATTCAAAATACAAGGCGCATTTCCTCCCTGTTCCAAAGCATCAAACGCCAACTGCAAATTCCGAAAAGTCTGCTTATCAGGAGCCTCAAACGTCAAAGAAGGATAATCCATAAAATTAAAACGAGGGAAATTAGCAGGCAAGCGTTTAGGGTAGCCAATCGCATACTGGATAGGAAGTTTCATATCAGGCAAACCCATTTGCGCCTTCATAGACCCATCCTCAAACTGCACAATCGAATGAATAATCGACTGCGGATGCACAATCACATCAATCTGTTCATTACGCAATCCAAACAACCACTTAGCCTCAATCACCTCCAAGCCCTTATTCATCATACTAGCCGAGTCAATCGTAATCTTTGCCCCCATTTCCCAATTAGGATGCTTCAATGCCTGAGCTTTCGTCACGCCCACTAAATCCTCTTTGCATTTGCCCCTAAAAGGTCCACCCGAAGCCGTCAAGTAAATCTTCTCAATAGGATTGTGCCACTCACCCACCAAGCATTGAAAAATAGCCGAATGCTCCGAATCCACAGGATAAATATTGACCCCTTTCAACTTAGCCGCAGCCGTCACCAACTCACCAGCCACCACCAAAGTTTCCTTGTTTGCCAGCGCAATATTTTTGCCAGCGTAGATAGCATTCATAGTCGGAGTTAAGCCAGCATAACCCACCAAAGCAGTCAATACCACATCAATTTCCTCCATCTCCACCACTTGCCCCAACGCCTCCTGACCAGCATACACCTTTATATCATAAGTAAACAAAGCATCATTTACATAAGTAAACTTACTTTCATCTCCAATGACCACCACATTAGGACGAAAAGCCATCGCCTGCTCAATCAACAAATCCGCATTAGAATAAGCCGTCAAAACCTCCACCTTAAAATGGTCAGGATTCGCCTCTATAACCTTCAAAGCCTGAGTGCCAATCGAACCAGTCGAACCCAAAAGGGCAATATTTTTTATCTCCAAAAGATTTTATTTTCTGATTAAATTTTGATGATTCAAATATATGCATTCTTATTGGGAATAAAAAAGAGGTGGAGTAATATCAGAAAGGTAGTGCTAGATTATACCCATTTTTAGGTATGAATTGGAAGATAGATCAAAGATGGCTTCTTTCAATGGATAAATACAGTGGCACAAATGAAGCGCAATTTGATAACTTTCATGTGAAAGCCGTACAGAAGTTGTCAGATTTCCCCAAACCACAAACGTTCTTTACCTCAACGACCTAGCCCCGATAGTAGTGGTATGCTAAACGCAGCGTTAGCTAAGAGGTTTGGTGTAGCTTTAGCATAAGAACGAATAGCGGGACTTCCCAACACGACGAAGCAACAAACTTTCGCTCCTAAAAAAACTCAAATCCTTCACCGTCACGAATGTAAAGCAAATTCATGAATTTGCTCAAAAGTGTGCAGTAGAAAAGCCACTCATTAAAAATCCATCCCCAAAGACAAATACCGCATCCCTTCATTGCGATGACCACTATCCAAGCCCCACGCCCAATCAAACTTCACATAATAGCCTAATAAACTGGTCCGAAGTCCCCAGCCATAACCCAACACGATAGGATTCTTAAAGTAACGAACCCGTGCGACTACAGGCGTTTGTTGAGAATTTTCAATATCTATCGGATAGGTATACGTGTAGTAGCGATTTTCTTCCGAGAAAGGATTGCCGACTTCCCAAGCCGTTCCTGCATCCACTAAGCCGATGACTTGGAAATCTCTGAAAAATTGAGACTTGATGGGACGATCAAATAAGTAGGTGAAAATAGGAACTCGAAGCTCACTATTCCATAAAACATAGTTGCTTCCATTGCGAACATTGAACTTGAAACCTCGAAGATGAGAAGTAAGCGATTGGAAACCGTAGTTCGCTGTGCCATCGGGATTGATTGGAGCTGTATAGTCAAAACGACGATCCTGTTTGTTGCTAAGATTACCAGAAAGGGTGAGCCAGTTATCTACGGCTCCCAAGAAATACAACATCTTACGAGAACCAAATGACTTGGCAAAAGAAAGACGATTGGCCCATACAATTTGACGATGGACTTTTTGATAATGTCTAAAGTCTGCTCCAATAATGCCTAAATATCCCATATCTTGGACACTGAAACGGGCATCGGCATCATTGATAATCGCTTGGAAAGGTTTGTGAAATTCAGCATAGACTTTATAACGCATCCCATTCAAAACATTGGTCGTTACTTGGAAGGTATTGTCAAAAACATACTCCAATTTGGTCTGTAACCATTGCTCATGAAATGGTTCAACTCCTAACGTTAGGATGTCGCTACTTAACACCTCATTTTTGTGATGGCGATAACCAATATGTGCCGCTATCCGACTGGTAATATCCAAAGGACAACTCATCGTATATTGAAGATAGTTGATGATATTTTTGACTTGAGCAGGAAGTGTTTCACCATTTTGTAAAGGCAAACGCACAGACATTTTTTCATTGCTTCGATAAAAAGTCCAGCCCTTATCCAATTGTTTTTTGAGATTCTTGTAATTGACAAAATATTCGGTGTGATCAAAACCCGAAAAAGGCACTCTAAAACCACCTGTTAGCTTATAGTCTTCAAACAAATCACTCGTCCCAAAACGAATCATGGATTTGAGATTGGGATTAACATAACCTGTGACCGTATTTTGATAAGGTTGGTATTGACCAAAAGGAAGAATACTGTTGTCTAATTGTCCCGCCAAATAATCAATGGCAAATTTGGGCGCATAGGCTTGAACTCTCGAACGCTTAATGCCACCACCCAATTTCGACTTCTTTAACTTAGAATTAGAGATCGTAACAATACTGGTATTAGAAGTTCGATTAGAGTCTTTCTTTTCGTCTCCATCCTCTGTTATTTCTTCTTGGATCATTTCCGTTTCTGGAGTTTCTTCTGTTTCCTCAAACTCACTTTGGAAAAAATAATTATCGGTATCAATTTTGTCGGATGGTTCTTCAGATGTTGCTTCACTTTCTTCGCTTTCTGTTGTTTGACCTTCCAGCGTTTGTTCCTCTATAATCACACCAGCCGAACTAGCAGGAGTTGCTTTTTTAGTTCTTTTACGATTAAAGTCTTTGCCTAAAGTAGCTCGTTGTTCTCGTTGATTTTGATAAAAAGTATTTTGAAGTACTATGTTGGGCAAAGTATCATTTAGGGTTCGTTCATAAAAATGATACTGACGGTAGCCTTTCTCGACCTCTACGATTTTATTTTTCTTTGGTGAAATATCATAAAAAAGTAGGTTCTCAACACTATTGGTAATGGGCTGACTCTTGCCCGAAATCTTATAAACGTCTTGTTCTACAATCGAATCAATTTGTTCTGCCAACATCAAACTATCAATTGGAAAAGTAGGATTGTAAACAGTTGAATCTTTGAAGTAAACAATTTCATCTGTTCGTATATAAGTGGTATCAAAAGCCACAACAAAACGATTATAAATCCCATTTTCATCACTCAGATAACTGAAATAATTATCATTATATTGAGCAGGTAATTTTTCATTGGCAAAGGGCGTATTGGTGAGTTGTACCAATGGGTTACTTTGCTTGTTTAGGTCATAAAAGAAAATATCAAAATTGCCTGTGGGCATAATGCTGTCGATGCGTCCAGTTGTTAGTGTATCATTGGTACGATTGGAACGAAAAACAATTCCTTTTAAATCATCGCCCATTTTGACAAAATCAATATCCAAGTCATCGTAAAAATCATTGGTCAATTGAGTGACTCTGGTATTGGGAATAAAGTAAGAATACAAATCCCCTTGTCCATTTTTGACAGCAGATAAAATGATGCGTCTATCATCGTCTGTAAAATCAACATCTAAAACCTGCTGGAATTTAGTAATAGGAGATTGCTCTTTGGTTTCATCCAACGTATTGTAAACCAATAAACGAATCTCGTCTCGCTTATCGTAAATGACAGCCAGCTTTTTACTACTTTTATTCCACGCCAAAAGTGGATACGTATGTCCAATTGGTAAGTTGTGATTTTTGAATCCAGTCTTCAAAATTTTTTTAACATTCCCTGTTTCTGTATCTCGAATAAATACTTTTAGTAAACCTTTTTCATTGGTGGTATAAGCCAAGTATTTGCCATCAGGACTCATCTGAACCCTATCGACTGTGACATTGCGTTTAGTCTTTTTGGTTTTAAAAAGTAAGTCCGATTCTTGAAAGGCTTCTCGTCCAACTTCATGGTTTTCAAAACGTTTTTGTGAGTTTTCCCACCACTCATCAATAATGGCTTTCACAGGACTTCCCAACACAAATAAAAAGCCACTTTCAACACTTCGATTGATGCGAGTCAAGTACAGAATATTGGGAATATCCGATTCGCCATAGTTTTCTGCAATGTAGTTCCAAAGGGCATGTCCAGCAAAACGAGCTTCTTCATCCAGCAAATGATTGAATTTCTTAAATTTTTCGTCTTGTAAAACTTCTCTCAACTGGTCATCTAATTCCACATTCCAATCTTCAGCGATATAAGAAATCAAGCCCGAAGTAAACCATTCTGGTAGATTTAATAAAACCGCATTTTGGATAATTTCTTGCAAAGAAGAACCAAACACCAAACTTTCAAAATGTACTTTGGCAATACCTTCAATCAACTGTTTTTTGAGATGTTGATGATCTCCATTATAATACACAAAAACTTTATTACCGACAATTTGAGTGACTCCACCCGAATTGCTAAAATCAACTCCTTGTCCGATATTGGTTTGTCGCACATCCGAGTTGTTATGATAAATCATCAACTCAATTTTATTACTAAGTTGATGCTCTAACTTACCCTCAATCATAGCAAGATTATCTTCACCGACTTGCAAAGCAAACTTTGCCAAATCTTGACCACCTTGATAGAAATAAACGATAAAGTTTTCGGTTTCATAAAAAGACCATTCAAAGTCGTGAAATTGCACACGATTTTTTCCAAAGTCTGTTTGAAAACCTTGAGCAGAAAGTTGTAGTCCCATACCTACCACCATAAGTAGCAAGCAAAAACTAAAGCGGAATAAATTAGATAACTGGAGCATGAACTTTATAACAAATTTTATAAGTGTTGGTTTATATAT
>JAHDBB010000472.1 GCA_020630635.1 Chitinophagales bacterium | reverse complement strand
GCAGAATGTATTCCCTTTCCAGAAAGATGGATCAATCGCCTTCAATTCTTGCCTGTACAATCGGCTTTGACCTTCTTTAAAACCCATACTTATTTTGGACATTATTTGGGAGAATTGACCAGTGCGTTTATTAAAAAGTATCAGCTAAAAATAGATTTGATTGCCTCGCATGGACACACCGTTTTTCATGAACCGCACAATCGACTCACGGCACAAATTGGAGATGGAGCCGCTATTGCCGCAACAACAGGAATCACTACCATCACGCAATTGCGAACGAATGATGTGGCTTTGTTTGGACAAGGCGCACCCATTGTACCGATTGGAGATTTACATTTATTTCCGACTTACCGATATTGTCTAAATCTTGGAGGCATCGCCAATATATCTATCAAAACAACCGATAAAATCACCGCTTTTGATGTCTGTGCTTGCAATCAAATTTTAAATCGACTTGCCCAAGAAATGGAATTGCCGTATGATGATAAGGGACAGTTGGCAGCGAGTGGAAAGGTTGATGAGGCTTTATTGAAAGATCTAAATGCACCTGATTTTTTTGGAAAGAAACCGCCCAAGTCTTTGAGCAATCAATGGGTAATGCAAACCATGATGGATATTATTAATGAATATTTATTGGAAACACCTGATTTATTGGCGACTTTTTGTGAACACATCGCTCAACAAATTGCAAAGTCGATTCATCATTTCAATCCTCAAATTTTTGAAAAAATGTTGGTGACAGGTGGAGGCGCATTTAATGATTTTTTGATGCAACGTATTGCTGATTTAGCGAAGGTGGAAGTGGTGATTCCAGATGAAAAGTTGATTTCATTTAAAGAGGCGATGGTGATGGCGTTTATGGGAGTGTTGCGAGTTAGAAAGGAAGTGAATGTATTGTGTTCAGTGACGGGAGCTAAACGAGATACGATTTGTGGGGCGGTTTGGGAAGGACATTAAGTTCTAAAGTTTTCAATTTTGATTTTTTCTATATTTAAAAAGTGATCTTGTAAATGGTCAAAATCATTGTCAGTAGTCATTAAAGTTGCTTGAGTAACATAAGCAGTTGCTGCTATCCATAAATCATTTTTACCCATATTTCTGGCTGTCATAGATAAAGGTTGATTGGATAATTTTCCTTGACTAAACGCATCTATTTTACCATAAGCTTGTATGATAGATTCAACCTGTATAGGGAGAATTAATAACTGATCTAACAAACTCTCTAACTTTATCTTTTTATTTGCGCCCCAACTTAATTTAATGGCAAGTGCCTGTATTTCTCCTTCTGTTACAACAGATATTGTCTTATTAATTGTTGGTGGATAGTTTCTAAAAAGGATAGCATGATTTTGAGGGTTTCTTACTAAAAGTAATAAGATATTAGTATCCAATAGTAAGTTACTCATTTTCCTATCTCTTTAATGGCTTGTTCAATATTTACATCTTTCCAAATACTATAATCCCATTGTTCCATCAAATTTTTCAAACCATTAGGATCATAACTTTGTTCCTTTTTGAGTTGTTCTATATCTAATTGTTTAGGGATTGTCTGATGTGGTATAGCCTTTATGCCATTAATATCAACACCAGACTCTTCTTGTAATAAATCTGCTATTTTCTTCAATAACACCTCATCTTGTGTATCAATGATTTGTTTTAAGATACTTAATTTATCAGTCATAATTATTTGATATTTTTACAAATTTAAAAATAACCCAAATCCTCCACACTCACAAACAAAAAAAAGCCCCATTCAGGAGATACCCAAATGAAGCTTTTCTATATTTAGTCAAATAAGTTGTTCTATCTTCTTTCGCTTGCTTGCAAAAAACGCATAATAAAGTAAAGCAATTGTCCCAAAGAAGCTAAGGCAGCCGCTACATACGTCATTGCAGCCCATTTCAACGCATCTTTAGCCTGTTTGTGTTCTTCACCAGTCGTAATACCTGCACTATCTAACCAAGCCAAGGCTCGATTACTTGCATCAAATTCAACAGGTAAGGTTACAAAGCTAAAAAGGGTGCTTAAAGCAAATAAGACAATTCCGACACCTAAAACCCAAACTCCTAAAGGACTGGCAAATGCCAACATCAATCCTGCCATCAAAACAAATTGTGACATCTTGGAGCTAATGCCCACCATTGGAACCATTCGAGAACGCATCGTTAACCAAGAGTAAGATGTAGCGTGTTGGATGGCATGCCCACATTCGTGTGCGGCAACGGCTGCTGCTGCTACTGTTCTTTCGCCATATACCCAATCGCTCAAATTCACGGTTTTATTTTGAGGATTGTAATGGTCCGTCAATTGTCCAGGAACCGAAATGACTTGAACATCTGTGATACCACTATCTCTCAACATCTTTTCTGCTACCTCTTTACCTGACATTCCTGATGCCATCGTCTCTTGCGAATATTGCTTAAAGCGTCTTTGCAACATGCCGCCTATGAGTTGGCTAATAAACATAGCGCCCATAGTGACTATCATGTAAAATGGATCGTAATACATTGTGTGTAAAATTTATTGGTTGTAATGTTGAATAAAATAAAGTCTGTAGACTTTATTTTTGGACTACTTTCAAAATCGTAGGTCACAACTTTACTAAGACGACTATTTTATACGTTTTATGGTTTAATTCAGTTGTTTAAAAAATCTTAAAAAACAGAAAAACAAGCGATTGTGATGATATATCATAAACAAAATGAATAAAAATACCTACAAAAAATATTTTTCTATTCTTCTGCTTCTTCCACTTTTTTCGGCTGTTCCAATCGCATCTGAGGAAATAATAGAACATCTTGTATGGAAGGGGAATTGGTCATAACCATTGCCAAACGATCAATTCCAATGCCAATGCCACTAGTCGGCGGCATTCCAAACTCTAAGGCTCTCAAATAGTCTTCATCCAATTGCATCGCTTCTTCATCGCCTCTTTTGCCCAATTCCAATTGTGCTTCAAAGCGTTGTCGTTGGTCGATTGGATCATTCAACTCTGAAAAGGCGTTCATGATTTCTTTTTGATTGCAAAAAGCCTCAAAACGTTCTGTCAAGCCTTCATGGGTTCGATGTTTTTTTGCCAAAGGTGACAATTCTACGGGATAATCGGTGATGAAAGTCGGTTGAATCAATAGAGGTTCTACTTTTTCACCAAAGATTTCGTCAATGATTTTGCCTCGTCCCATTGTTTCATCCAAAGGCACATGCAGTTCTTTTGCGGCATTCCTTAAAGCGGCTTCATCCATTTCAGAAATATCTACTCCTGTAAACTCCTTAATTGATTCATACATGGTGTATCGTTTCCAAGGACGTTGGAAGTTAATTAGGTTTTCACCGACTTGTACTTCTGTGGTTCCATGTAGTTGGGTAGCGACATGTTCTAACATCTCTTCCACGAAATCCATCATCCAATAGACATCGGTATAAGCCACATACAACTCCATCATGGTAAATTCTGGATTGTGGAAACGACTCATGCCTTCGTTTCTAAAGTCTTTGGCAAATTCAAAAACACCATCAAATCCACCAACAATGAGCCTTTTGAGATACAACTCATTGGCAATTCGTAGATAAAATTCTTGGTCTAAAGTATTGTGGTGGGTTTTGAATGGACGAGCCGATGCACCACCGTAAATAGGCTGTAAAATGGGCGTTTCGACTTCCAAATACCCTCTAGCTGTCATAAACTCCCGCATCGCTGAAATCATTTTAGATCGTTGGATGAAGGTGTTTCTAACTTCTGGATTAACCGTTAAATCGACATAGCGCATTCGATAACGCAACTCTGGATCCGTAAAAGCATCATGCACATTTCCATCACTATCGGTTTTGACGATGGGTAAAGGGCGTAAAGATTTACTTAGCAAAGTCAGCTCTTTAACATGAACAGTCGTTTCGCCTGTTTTAGTTTTGAACACAAATCCTTTCACTCCAATAAAATCGCCAATATCCAACAATTTTTTAAACAAAGTATTATAAAGCATCTTGTCTTCACCTGGCGCAATATCGTCTCTACTCACATACAATTGGATGCGTCCCTTACTATCTTGGATCTCGGCAAAAGATGCCTTACCCATAATACGTTTTTGCATCAATCTTCCTGCGATGCTGATGTTTTGAAAATTGTTCTCGTTTTCATCAAAATTGGCTTTGATGTCCGCTGTCATCGTATTGACTTCATATTGAGCGGCTGGATAGGCTTCTACACCTAACTCTTGGATTTTTTGGAGTGCCTCCCGGCGTACAATCTCCTGTTCTGTCAAAGACATTTGTTATAATTGGTTTTGTTAAAAAATTATCAAGTCATTTTAAGATATTTGTGATACTTTCATTTTATGACCTGACATTGAACAAATTTATATACTTTTGTTTTCTTTTTGGTACCATTCCTCATCTCCTCACAATTATATCAACAAAATTACTAGAAACCCGATAAACTTTTGGATTTTTCGGCATTAAATAACCTTTAATTAATGGAACAGAGTGTTTTTGAACAAATTGGAAGTTATATTCTCAATATGCACTGGCTGGAGGCGATGGGCTTGGTTTCTGGTTTAATTTGCGTCTATTTTCTAATTAAGGAAAATGTTTTGACTTGGATGTTTGGGATTTTATATGTTCTCATTTCTTTCGTCATTTTTTATGATGCCAAGTTGTATGCAGACTTGATCCTCCACATTTTCTTTTTAGTGATGAATATATATGGCTGGTATTACTGGGTGTATGGCAAATCCGATGATGAAGTCGAAATTCCTGTTACCAATACAGCGGCTCCTGTTTTACTGATTACCCTTGTTTTATCCATCATTGGCATTTTTATTAGCGGACAATTATTGAGTCGCTTTACGGATGCAGACTTGGCGTATTGGGATAGTACTACCTCTATTTTAAGTGTCGCTGGCATGTGGCTCTCTGCTCGTAAGAAAGTCGAAAACTGGATATTTTGGCTGGTCGTCAATATCTTGGCAACGGGCATCTATATTTACAAAGAGCTGTATTTTTATGCGATTCTTTATTTTATTTACATCTTTTTAGCCATTGCTGGTTATCGGGCTTGGAAACGCTCTATGTTGGTTTTAAAGTCATAGATTGTGGTTCTTTTCGTGGTTTTAGGACGATGGGACGTTTTTTTAAATGGGGCGAAAGGGACGTTTCGGTTCTTTTCGTGATTTTTATTTTTAGAAGCGAAAGGGTTATCTTCCATCGTAACAGCAAGTCCCGCTATACGCTATTATGGCGAAGCCGAATGACTAAGCCGAATCTTTCGCCATAGCCGCTGCTATCGGGGCTATTT
>JAHDBB010000471.1 GCA_020630635.1 Chitinophagales bacterium | reverse complement strand
TCGACTATCGACTATCGACTATCGACTATCGACTATCGACTATCGACTAAATCACCAAAAACCGAAGCCCCCAAAATCCCACAAATAAGCAAGCCATCATCCCCAATTCCAAAGCCATCACTTTTCGATAAGGAAACACCTTTTGCAACCAATAATCCACCCCTATCCCCAACAAACAAATCGCCAAAATAACTACTAAAAAGATCATTTCCTCTACATCACCTCCCGATTTAGTAGCACTTCCCATTTCCATAAGCATCGAGAAAGCTGCCAAACACAAGACAACCACAAAAAGAAAATTAAAGAGCGTCGGACTATATTTCATTGGTTTTCATTTTGATTGATAGAAGGAATTTTTTTCAAAGTTATAAAAAACAGAAAGATAGAGGGAATGTCTGAAATAAAATAGACCTGATAGAAGTGGTATTGCTGTATTGTGGTTGGCGTGGGGTGTGGCGAGGCAACAGCAATAAGAACGGATAGCAGGGAGACCCGTCACGATGAAAGAGTAATAACCGTTCTCTCCCAATAATCAAAAAACACAAAATGAAGAAAAAGCCACTTGTCACCATCACTAGTCACTACTATTCAAACCGTATCGCCTTGATCGGATCAATAAAACTCACCAAATAAGACGGTACAATCAATGCCAATAACGCTACTAGAAACGTTCCAATGTTGATAATGAGTATATTCAGCCAGTTAAAATCTATAGGAGCCACACTCAAATAATAAGATTCTTCGGGCAAGGTAATAAACTCAAAGTAATGTTGTAAAGCACAAATACCCAAGCCAATCAGATTGCCCAAAAGCAAGCCGATACCGATGATATAAGCCGCATTATACAAAAAGACCCAACGGATACTTTGATTAGTAGTTCCCAATGCTTTAAGGATTCCGATCATATTGGTGCGTTCCAAGATCAAAATCAACAAAGCTGTAATCATATTAATAACTGCCACAATCACCATCAAAGTCAATATGATAATTTCATTCATATTTTGCAATTCCAACCACTCAAAAATGCCAGGATTGAGTTGTTTGACGGTGACAGATTTGAGGTCAGGATCAAGGACTTGATAATGGATATACTCATTCATGGGTTCCAAGTTTGCCACATCGTCCAGAATCACACTACAGCCACCGACTTCATCCTTTTCCCACTTATTCAACTTTTGAATATGGGCAATATCTACGATGGCAAAACGCTCATCCACTTCTTCGATACCAGTCTTAAAAATGCCGACTACCTTAAATTTTCGATAGCGAATCCGTTTTTGAACAAAATAGGATAAAATCTCTTCACCAATACCGATACCCAAGCGATTGGCCGTATATTGAGAGAGCAAAATAGCATTACTCTTGATAGAATCCTGTACTTCAAAAGTAGTTCCCTCTTTTAAGTAAGTTTGAAAATACGACCAATCAAAATCACTTCCAATTCCTTTTAAGATAATCCCTTCGATGGTTTCCTCATTTTTCAAAACCCCAATTTTATGGGCATAAACTTGCACATTTTTGATGCCTGTCAAAGTATCTAAATAGGGATAAAAGGTTTCATTTTTAGAGATAGGTGAGAGGTCTTCAAAAGAACGATTGGCATCAAAACTGGTAATTTGGATATGTCCTCCGAAGCCAAAAACTTTATTGCTAATTTCCTTTTTAAAACCCATCACAAGGGCCGTAGAAATGAGCATAACCGCTAAAGATAGGGCAATCGCAGCAATCGCAATCTTGATGATAAGGCTTGAAAATGATTTTTGCTGACCCAATGCCATTCTTTTGGCTATAAAAAAAGGTAGATTCACAGAGGTTTCTTTTCTTTGTGTAGATTTTGGAATGCTTCTAAACTAAAAAATATCTTTCAAGTCCAAAAATACGTATTTTCGAGGATAATCGGGCATATTGGCGACAAGTTGCTGATAGTAGATAAGTTTTCTTTTTAGGAGCGAAAGATTATGAGAAGTGACAGGTGACAAGTTTCTGGTGACTTTCTTTTCATTTCTTGATTTTTTCTTTTAGGAGCGAAAGGCAAGATACTTCGTCGCATAGGAAAGTCCCGCTATCCGTTCTCATTCGTGTGGCTATGTTTTCCTAAGCCAACGCTTCTACACGAATACCACTTCTATCGGGGCTATTTGGTTGGAGACACAACGTATAGTAACTGAATCATCATAAAAACAATTTCACATTTTAAAGAATTCAATCAATATGAAAAAAATCCTTTTATTTTTACTACTCACTTTTTCGACTGCTCTTTCTGCCCAGTTTGACAATGCTCAAATCAAAGTGGGAGCCGAGCGAATGGAACAGTATTTGCCGATGTTGGAAGGGCAAAAAGTGGCTTTAGTAGTCAATCAGACTTCTATGGTGAAACAAACGCATTTGGTGGATACTTTATTGAGTAGGGGAGTGGATGTTGTCAAGATTTTTGCACCAGAACATGGCTTTCGTGGGACGGCAGATGCAGGGGAGTCTGTAAAAAATGCTACGGATGTTAAAACAAATTTGCCCATTATTTCTTTATATGGAAAAAATAAAAAACCGACTTCGGAGCAGGTAAAAGGATTGGATTGGGTTATCTTTGATATTCAAGATGTGGGAGCGAGGTTTTATACCTATATTTCGACCATGCATTATGTGATGGAGACTTGTGGGGAAAATGGGGTGAAGTTTATGGTCTTGGATCGTCCTAATCCCAATGGACATTATGTAGATGGTCCTGTCTTGGAAAAGGAGTACCAAAGCTTTGTGGGAATGCATCCGATTCCTGTGGTACATGGGATGACAGTGGGAGAGTTGGCTTGTATGATTGTGCAAGAAGGATGGCTGAAAAATCAGGTGAACTGTCAGTTGGAAATAGTCACTTGTGAAGGATATACACACAAAAGTTTTTACCAATTGCCTGTCAAACCCTCGCCCAATCTTCCCAATATGGAGTCGATTTATTTGTATCCACATCTTTGCTTTTTTGAAGGCACTCCTGTGAGTGTGGGACGAGGTACAGACCAGCAGTTTCAGGTCGTTGGACATCCAGACTATGCATTGGGTTCTTATCGTTTTATGCCGAAAAGTGGTCCAGGCTCCAAGTATCCTAAGCACGAAAACCAATGGTGTCATGGTCAAAAACTCAATGATATTCCGATAGCCTATATGCAGCAAATGAAAGAATTTAATATTACTTGGTTTTTGATGTTTTCGGAGTATTTTCAAAAGGGGGGAAAGTCGTCTTTATCGAAACCTTTCTTCAATGAGAATTTGTTTATTGATAAGTTAGCAGGGACGGCACAGTTTCGGAAGGATGTGATGGCTGGTAAGTCAGAGAATGAGATTCGGGCAGCTTGGAAGGAGGATGTGGAGGCGTTTAAGGTGAAGCGTAAGGAGTATCTTTTGTATGAGGATTTTTAGTGTTGGTGATGAGAAGTAATGAGAAAAAATAACTTCCATATTTGGTTAGTCTTAAACAGCGCATTTTTACAACCATTTTGTGTGATTTTACCGTTCGTTTCCTTGTCTTCGCCAGACGGGCTTTCATTTTTCAGTCGATAAAAATGAAACAAAAATCTTGCTCAATCATACGTTCCTTTCACAAAGCCCACACCCCGCTACCAGTAATTGAGCATTGCCAACGCTTCTTTTTCGGTTCTGAAAACAGGAAAAACCACAGCTTTAAGGCTATTTGAACAGATATAATGCACCTTCGGAAGTCATTGTGTTATAGACCTGTTTAGTTGTATGACTGGTGCTAAGAAGTACTTTCCTTGACCATCTAGACCTGATAGAAGTGGTATTCGTGTGAAGCGTTGGCTACCTAAAACAAGGCGACACGAATGAGAACGGATAGCAGGGAGACCTGTGACGATGAAAGAGTAATAACCGTTCTCTCCTAAAGATAAAGATTACATTGATAAAGAAAATTATTCGAGTAAAAGAATAGATTCCATCTGTTCCTATACGTTGGGTGATAAAAAATAGGATATGCAAAATAAAATGATTCATTTTCGGGATTTGGGGCGGATTGCTTATAAAGAGGCTTGGGATTATCAGTCGGAATTGTTGGCGGGTATTGTGGCGCGGAAGGTGCAAAATCGGGAGGTCGAAGAGGGAGAAAAAGTGCCTACGGATAACTATCTGTTGTTTTGTGAGCATCCACATGTTTATACTTTGGGGAAAAGCGGGGATATGGCGAATGTGTTGTTGAGTGAAGCGGAATTGAAGGAAAAAAAGATTGAGTTTTTTAAGATTAATCGAGGGGGCGATATTACTTATCACGGACCTGGACAAATTGTGGGATACCCGATCTTGGACTTGGATAATTTTTTTACGGATATTCATAAATACTTGCGGTTGTTGGAAGAGGCGATTATCTTGACATTGGCAGATTATGGCTTGAAAGGAGGACGGATTGAGAAGGCGACGGGGGTTTGGGTGGATGTGGATAGTGAAAAGCCTCGTAAAATTTGTGCGATGGGGATTCGGGCTTCTCGGTGGGTGACGATGCATGGTTGGGCGTTTAATGTGAATGTGGATATGGCGTATTTTGATTATATTGTGCCTTGTGGAATTGTGGATAAAGGGGTGACTTCTTTGAATCGGGAATTGGGCGTGGAATGGGTGGATGTTGGGGAAGTGAAAGAGCGTTTGTTGGGGCATTTTATGGGGTTGTTTGAAGCGGAAGCAATTTCTAATGATAAAAAATGATGTTATGTTGAAAATTGGTATTACTGGGAATATTGGGAGTGGGAAAACGTTGGTGTGTCGGGTGTTTGGGACGTTGGGGATTGCGGTGTATAATGCGGATAAACGGGCGAAGTGGTTGATGATGCATAATCAAACTTTGAAGGCTGGTATTGTGGAGGCTTTTGGGGAAGAGGCGTATAAGGATGAGCAGTTGAATCGTCAGTATTTGGCAAAAATTGTTTTTAATGATTTTGAAAAGTTGAATCAGCTTAATGGGTTGGTGCATCCTGCGGTGGCGTTGGATACGGTGAATTGGTTTGGGGCGCAGAAGGAAAAACCGTATGCTTTGAAAGAGGCTGCTTTGATTTTTGAGTCGAATATGCAGGGGGCGTTGGATCGGGTGATTACGGTGGCGGCTCCGAAGGAAGTGCGTTTGGGACGGGTGATGCAACGGGATGGGGCGACGCAGGCGGAGGTGGAAAAACGGATGAATAAACAAATGGATGAGGCGGAGAAGGTTAGGTTGTCGGATTTTGTGATTTATAATGATGGGGAACGGGCGGTGTTGCCGCAGATTATGGAGATTCATCGGCAGTTGGTTGGGTGATTTTATT
>JAHDBB010000470.1 GCA_020630635.1 Chitinophagales bacterium | reverse complement strand
TAAAATTTAGAATTTAATCCATTCGGGGCTAGTTCGTTGAGGTCTCTCCCTATAGGAACTGAACCGATTTAAAATTTAGAATTTAATCCATTCGGGACTAGTTGGTTGAGGACACTCCCTATAGGAACTGAACCGTTTTAGAATTTAGAGATTAAAAATTAGAATTTAATCCATTCAGGGCTAGTTCGTTGAGGTCTCTCCCTATAGGAACTGAACCGATTTAAAATTTAGAATTTAATCCATTCGGGACTAGTTGGTTGAGGACACTCCCTATAGGAACTGAACCGTTTTAGAATTTAGAGATTAAAAATTAGAATTTAATCCATTCAGGGCTAGTTCGTTGAGGTCTCTCCCTATAGGAACTGAACCAACTTAGCATTAAAAGTTATAATCAAGTCTTCGTAATCAAACAATCAAAATTCTGGTTATTCTTTTAATTCTAAAAAAATTCTGTTCAAAAACTGGCACTAAGCAGTACTTTCCAAAACCAAATAGACCTGATAGCAGTGGTATGAATGCACAAGCGTTGGCGTGGGTTGTGGTGTTAGCTGCATGCATAAGAACGAATAGCAGGGAGACCCATCACGACGAAGCTCTATCCGTTCTCTCCAAAAAAAATAAAAAAGTTTTACCTCATTCTTTAGGATGAAGCCAAGAAGCCACCCGTCACCAAAAGCAAGAACCAAAGAGAAAAGTCACTCGTCACTCCAAACTACTCCTTCGGTATCGAAATTGAGGCTTCTTGAACACCATAACCACCCCAAACACCTAGACCACCTTCAACATTCCCTTTGATCACCGTAATACCCGAAAACGGACCACCTGATTGTGTATTGGTCTCCAACGTATTCCAAAAATCATACACATTCTCATCAATTCCCGAAAGGCGAACAGTTACCTCATCTCCCAAATTAAAAAAGCCGTAATACTCAAAGTTAATCGAATCCAAACGAGTCTCAGCCCGATCAATGGGCGAAGGAAAAGTAAGTCCATTAATCAATAAATCATCGAAAACAGAACCCAAACCAGGTAATATAGGTTCATCATTGCGCTGGGTAAAGTACCGATAATAATTGCCCAAAGTATCAGGATCACTCAAAATCAAGAATACCCGTGCCAATGAGTCGTTATTGCCAATGGTCTGCGGTTCCCACCAAATAGAATCTATTGGCAAAGTATGGGGAATATGGGTAGAAGAAGTCAGCGTTTTTCCTTCTGCCTCAATGGTGAGTTGATAATTTTTGCCAGCTTCCCCGATCATTTGTCCAAACAAATCTAAGTATAAAATACCTTGTTGACCCAATGTATCAATCACCAACTCAAACAACTCCACACTCTTTTCACCATCTGAAACCGTCACTTTTGCATCAGGCACAAAATAATCCTCTGCATTGTCCAAGCCAATCGCCCCATAAAAAGAGGTCGAATGGGTCAAAATCACATAAGGAATCGAGCCTTCTTCAATCCGCCCATCTACAACCAAAGCCCGTTCCCCATCAGGTAAATCAAAGGTCACCTCTTGTTCACAAGCCGCCAAAACAAATAATAGAATAAAACTATAAATAAAAAAACGTATTTTCATTTTCTGAAGATTTAATATACTTTGATAAAACCAAAATTTCTTAAATTCCCTTATGAATCTTATGTGGTAAAAAATCATAAAAAGAACCAAAAGTCACTTTTAAAAAATTCGTGTATTTGTGGCAAAAATCACAGACCGAACCCAAAAACGTCCTGTCGTCCTAAGACCACAAAGAGAACCGCCTATGGACTATTGACCATCGACTATGGACTTCTTAATACTTAAAATTCCAAGTAATCGACGGTATAATCGGGAAAATAGAAACTTCATAAGCCGTATTACTGATCGTACCAGCCTCATCAATATTGGTATCAAAATAAGTGAAGTACACATTTCTACGATTGTACACATTGTAAATCGAAAAATTGAAACTCGAAATCAAACCTTTCGTTTTATTGGGTTTAGGTGTATAAGTTGCCGACAAATCAATACGATGATACGGCTTGATACGACGACTATTTCTATCACCATAAATGATCCCGACTTTATCTTCCCAAATCGCAATTTGTTCGACCAATGTAATGGCATTACCTGTTCCATAAACGAAGACTCCACCAAAGGTCCACTTATCAGAAGGACTGTAATTCAACGCAACTGAAACATCGTGTGTTCTATCGTATCTGGCAGGATACCACTCACCGCCATTGATTTGAAAGTCTTCATTTTCATCATCAAAAATGCGCTCTGTTCTGGAGTAAGTATAACCAATCCACCCATTAAAGTCTCCTTGTGCTTTCTTCAAAAAAAGTTCCAGACCGTAAGCCCTTCCACGTCCAACCACAAAACTTCTTTCCAACTCCTCGCCAAATTCAGGAACATAAGATTCTCCATAATCCAACTGATTTTTCATATCTCGATAAAATATCTCTACGGAAGTTTCATAGGCATCCTTTTTGAAGTTTTTAAAATATCCCAAAGAATATTGAGTACCTCTTTGTGGTTCTACCAAAACCGAACTAGGAACCCAAACATCGGTTGGTAAAGTACTTGCGGAATTAGACACTAAATGCAAGTATTGATTGGCAACTGCAAAAGATGCTTTGACAGAAGAAGTATTGTCTATTTTGTAACGGAAATTAATACGAGGCTCGATACCTGTATAAGTCTTGATAGATTCAAAGTTATCATACTTTATCGTATCCGCCCCATCATTGATGAGTTCATCATAAGGACCAACATGTTGGAAGAGTGAAAAACGCAATCCTGCATTCACTTTGATACGATCCGTCAACTCAATTTCATCTTGGACATACAAAGCTCCTTCATTGGCAAATCGTTGAGAAAGCGTTGTTTCAAATTCCGTATCACCAGCCTGACCAGTCGCACTATTAGGCGTAAAAATGTGATAGGTATATTGTCCTCCAAATTTTATCTTATTCCGAATATTGGGAAAATAATCCAAATCCACTTTGGCACTCCAATCTCTTACGCCTGAAAATACTTGAAAATAAAAGTCATCTTGTCCACCTCTAAATTCAAAATCATAATCATTGTATAAAAGGGTGGTATTCATAAACAGCTTATCACTAAAAAGGTGATTCCAACGAATAGTTCCTGTCGCATTTCCCCAAGGAATGCCCACATCAAAGCCTCGTTCTGCTGACTTATAAGTAAATACATCTCGTCCAAAATATCCACTCAAAAACAAACGATCTTTGTTTGAGAACTCATAATTGATTTTGGCATTCAAATCATAAAAATGATAGTTGGTTCCTGCAAAGTCGGTGTTGTCAATGGCAGGTTGTGCCAAATCCAGTGCATATGTCCGTCTTGCCGAAACGATAAAAGAACTTTTTCCTTTCACGATAGGACCTTGAAGGGTCAAACGAGAAGCAATCAAACCAACACCACCATCCACTTGAAACCGTTTTTTATTTCCCTCTTTCATGGTAATATCCAAGACCGAAGACAATCGTCCTCCATATTGAGCAGGCATTCCCCCTTTGATAAGAGTAGTATTTTTCAAGGCATCCGCATTAAATACCGAAAAGAAGCCAAAAAGATGCCCACTATTATAGACCGTCGCATCATCCAATAAGATCAAATTTTGGTCAGGACCACCACCACGTACATAAAAGCCTGCATTCCCTTCACCAGCCGACTGTACACCAGGCAACAACTGAATGGTTTTCAAGACATCCACTTCCCCCATAAAAGCAGGCAAAGTTTTAATCTTAGAGACCGAAAGCTCCACCGTTCCCATCTTCGTATCCGACACATTTTCATCCTTTCGTTCGCTTTTCACCACAATCTCTTCTGCCATAATTCCCTCGACAGGCAATTCGATATTAAATTCCACATCTTTGGACATATCCACTTGAAATTCAACAGTTTGATAGCCCAAATAAGAACAAAGGAAGGTATAATTTCCTTCTGGCAAGGTCAAAGAATAAAAACCATAAAGGTTACTAACGGTTCCTTTCGATTGTTCATCCTTCACATAGATAGCTGCTCCAATCAAGTTTTCACTATTAGAAGCATCCGCAATATAGCCGCTAAGTGTATATTTGTTTTGAGCATTTAAGGAAGCAAAAACAAAGGAAAGTAAAAGCACTACTGATAAGTAGCGAGAAAAAGTTTGGAATGGGATCATAATTTTATTTAGTATTATATGATGTGTTGTAACAAAAGGCAAGTACCTATGCGTAAATAATCGTCATTTTTGAGGTAGACTATTTTTTTAGTCGGACAAGGCATTTTTTAAGATGATAGCAGAGCTATCGTTGCAAAAAATAACACAGTATGAGTGAAAAAGAGACCCTCATAAAATGTGTCGATTATTTGGGTTTAGGTACTTAGAAACAAGTAAAGTTGTTCATTGTTTTATGTGAATTTCTTGGTCTATTCACAAAGAATTTTATAGAGGAGAGAACGGTTATTACTCTTTCATCGCAACGGGTCTTCCTGCTATCCGTTCTCATCACCAAGCCAACCGAACCCTTTAGCCAATGCTCTTTGGTGATACCACTACTATCAGGTCTATTTGGTTGAGGAAAGTATTTCTTAGGTCCAGTATTAAAAAACAAGAACTGTGGCAAGAATGAACCGCAATTTGACAACTTTCCTGTAAAAACCAACCAGAAGTTGTCAAATTTCCACAAAATGAACCGAAAACGTTGAAACCCTGCAAAATAGCCCCGATAGCAGTGGTATGGCTGCTCGAAGCCAAGCCCAGATACAAGGCACTTTCAAAGTGTCTTGTATCTAAGCCAAAGCCGCAGCCATAAGAACGAATAGCGGGACTTTCCAATACGACAAAGCATCAAACAGTTCGCTCCTAAAGATCAAAATTGATGCCGCAAATATACCACTAGAAAAGACGAGATAAAATAACAAAAGTTGTTTTATGATAACAAAATTCAATCAAGAGAGTAAAAGAAACCAGAAACCCCCCTTTACTTAACACAAGATTAACACTTTTTGAACCATAAAATAAGGAGAATACTTACATAAATTCTGTATGTTTAGGCATTAAATCTGCTTAAACACTAAAATTTCCTTATATTTGCAGTCAATTTTAAAAAAATTACATCTTTGGCAAAGTGTTTGGTTAGTAATGATTAAGAAGTAAATTCACAATTTTAGACAAAAAGATTTTTGGAGATATGATGCGAAAAATGCACCCATAACAGGGTTAAATACTTTATTAAAAAACACAAACAAATATAGTAAAATGTAGAAAGATATTTTTTATATTTGATTTTTTGCAAGGTT
>JAHDBB010000469.1 GCA_020630635.1 Chitinophagales bacterium | reverse complement strand
CAATCAAAGAAAAAATGAATCGCTTCAATCGGATTGCTACCCAAGAAAAGAAGAGGCAATCCGATTGATAAAGAGAAGGGAGTCTATTAATATAAATCAGTCGGATGGGTCTTCCCGTTCCTGCATAGCAATCCGATTGAAACGACTTACCCTTTCTTTTTTACAATGAAAGTAACTTGGCAACTTTAGACTGGTTGCCGCCCTACTCATTTCATCTCTGTTTTACAACTTGTTGGCTTTTCTATTTTGATAGTTTTGTCGTAAAATTCAACATACAAAGCAGAAAAAAAACTCATATTTCTTCCCTACATTAAATATTTTTTCATACATTTATTGCACTTTTGGTGAAGATGCCAAAAGTTGTTCTTTAAAAAATGCTCGGTAAAGCAAGTATCTATACATAAATAATCGTCATTTTTGAGGCAGGCTATTTTTTAATCAGACAAGGCATTTTTTAAGTGAATAGCAGGGCTATTGACGCAAAAAATAACGCAGTATGAGTGAAAAAGAGTCCCTCATAAAATGTGTCAATTATTTAGGTTTAGGTACTTAATTTATTACTACACACAAAATGTTTGTTACAATGAAGAAATTTTCCAAATTCTTTAAAGGCATTTTATTGTCTTTACTGAGCATTTTCCCCATCATCTTAGTTGCCCAACAAGGGACAGTTAGTGGAAATATCCAAGATGATTTAGGTCCGTTGATTGGTGCTACCGTACAAGTAGCTGGAACAACAACAGGAACGATCACTGACTTAGATGGGAATTATCAACTTTCCCTTGATCCTGGTGATTATACCTTAGAGATCAGCTATATTGGTTATACAGGTCAGCGTTTACCCATTACCGTTACGGCTGGAGGTAATACCCAACAAAACTTCACCTTACAAGAAGGTGTTGACATTGACGAAGTGGTTGTATTGGGAACCCGTGCTTCCAATAGAACCAATACCGACTTAGCAGTTCCCGTCGATGTGATTAGTGTCAGCAAGTTAGCGACGGCTGCACCCCAAACCAATCTCAACCAGATGATGCACTACTCCGTGCCATCTTTCTCTTCCAATACCCAAACCATTTCGGATGGAACCGACCATATTGATCCAGCTTCTTTAAGAGGTTTAGGACCCGATCAAGTATTGGTGTTAATCAATGGAAAAAGACGACATACGACTTCTTTGGTCAATGTCAATGGAACGTTTGGGCGGGGAAATGTTGGAACAGATTTAAATGCGATTCCAGCAGATGCGATTGAAGCAATTGAAGTATTGAGAGATGGAGCTGCTGCCCAATATGGCTCGGATGCCATCGCAGGAGTCATCAACCTACGTTTAAAAGATGATGTGAATAAGCTCCGTTTTTCAGTCAATACAGGAGCCAATTTCACCAAAAATGCCAGCCCACAAAAAGACATAGACGGTGAAGTTTTAGATATTGGTGTCAACTACGGACTTCCTTTGGGTGAGACTGGCGGTTATGTAAACCTAACAGGAAATTTCAACTTTAGAGGTTGGACCAATCGTATGCAAACCTTCAATGGTCAAATCTTTAATGCTTACAACTCTATTGAAAGAGTTGCTATGGATGATGGAGCTGATTTAAGCAATTTGAGTGTCGAACAGATTCAGGATTATGCCCAACAAGTCGATCATTTTTCAGGTGAACTCAAAAGTGGCATCGCTAATTTTAATCCCGATAGTCTTCAAGTTTTACAAGGTCTATTGGGAACAGATGTAACAGATGCAGAACTAGCGGCAAGAGGACAAGAACGCAGCGACTACAATATGCGAGTGGGACAATCAGAATTGCGAGGTGGAAAGTTTTTTGCCAATATGGCGATTCCTGTCGGCGATGACTTTGAAGTATATGGATTTGGAGGGGTGAGTTTTAGAGATGGGGAATCAGGATGTTTTTATCGACTCCCCTATCAAAACCGTACCTTTACACCAACGTATATCAATGGCTTCTTACCCATCATCAATTCTAACATTGTAGATAAGTCTGTAGCTGGTGGTATTCGAGGGATGGTCAAAGATTGGAATGTGGATTTTAGCAATGTCTTTGGACGCAACTCATTTGCCTTCAATATCAAAAATACCCACAATGCCACTTTGGGCAACGCTTCTCCTTTGAGTTTTGATGCAGGAGGACATGCCTTTGATCAAAACACCGCAAACTTAGATATTTCTCGTTATTTTGAAGGGGTGGACATCGTTGGTATCAACGTAGCTTTTGGAGCAGAATATCGCTTTGAAAACTTTGAAGTTCATCAAGGAAGTACCACTTCTTATGGCAACTATGATGTCAATGGCAATTTAGTCAATAGTGTAACAGATGGTAGTTTGTTTGTGACAGATGCTTTGGGACGTGGTCGTCCATCGGGCGCACAATGTTTTGCAGGCTTCCTTCCTTCCAATGATGTAGATGCTAAACGCAATAGCATAGCAGGTTATACTGATTTTGAATTTGACATTAGTAAAGCGTTTATGGTAGGAGCTGCTTTGCGATTTGAAAACTACTCAGATTTTGGTTCGACTTTCAACTATAAAATTGCCAGCCGCTTTAAAGTAAACAACAATATCGCTGTCCGAGCGGCACACAGTACGGGCTTCCGTGCGCCTTCTTTACACCAGATACACTTTAGCCGTACTTCAACCATTTTTGTCACAGAAAATGGGGTAACTACTGCTCAAGAAGTTGGTGTCTTTCCCAATACTTCGAGAGCAGCACAATTGTTAGGTATTCCTCAATTAACACAAGAAGTTTCTAGAAATTATAGTGCAGGGATTACCGCCAAAATACCCAATGCCAATCTTAAAGTTACCATAGATGGTTATATGATTGACATTGATGATCGCATCGTTTTAACAGGACGATTTAGTCCAGGTGAAGACCCAGAGTTACAGCAAATTTTTAGTCAAGCACAAGCCAATGCTGCTGCTTTCTTTGCCAATGCGATCAATACTCGCTCACAAGGAATTGATGTGGTCTTGACGCATAGTATGTTGTTGGGTGGCAAGTACAGTTTAAAGAATGATTTGGCTGCCGTATTTGCTCAAACTTTCCAAAGAGATGACGAGATCAATGCGTCTCCTTTATTGGAAGAAAAAGGCTTGGTTAGTACTTACTTTAATGAAGAAAATCGTATCTACTTGGAAGAAGCTGTTCCTCGTACCAAAATCACCTTGAACAATACTTTGGACATTAATAAGTTGAGTATTTATTTGCGAAATACTTACTTTGGTGAAACAACAGAGGCGACGGATATTACGGCTTTAGATCCTGGTGTAGATTTTACCTATGATGGCAAAGTAGTGACGGATTTAAGTTTGGGTTACAAGGTGGGCAATTTGGGTATCACGATTGGTGCCAATAACTTGCTGGATGTCTATCCTGATGAGGCCGACCCAACTTTCCAATCAAGTGGTCGTTTTATTTTTTCAAGAAGATCGCCACAATTTAGTTATGGTGGAAGACATTTATTTGCAAGACTGTCTTTTATCTTGTAAATAAGTGAATGATAAGGGATTGGTGACGGTTCTTAATTAAAAAGAATCTTAAAAGCGAAGGCGTATAGGTCTTCGCTTTTTTTGTGGCTTCATCCACAAACTGAACCGTTTAAAATTTAGAGATTTAAAATTAGAATTTAATCCAGTCGGGGCTATTTTGAATGGACTCAACGTTTGGATTTTGGTTTTTGTGGCTCATGAAAATTTGATAACTTTGGTTCTTTTTTTACATAAAAGTTGTCAAATTGCTCTACAATCGTGCCATAGTTTTGGTACTAAAAAGTTGTGTCTCTAACCTCATAGCCCTGATAGGAGTGGTATGAATGCGAAGAGAGGCAAATTCAAATGATGACTTGAAGTCACCATTTGATTGAGCAAGGCTAGAGCAGACATAAGAACGGATAGCAGGACTTACTGTGACGACGAAGCATCCAAACTTTCGCTCCTAAAAAAGAGAAAATAGGGAACGAATAAAAAATTCTCTTCGTTGTAAGTTAAAAACCAAAATGATGTCCTCTACTCCAACCAAAGCCCTCCAAAAAATCCGACAATGTGCCAAAGAAAAAGCACCTTCTCTTGATTTGAGTGACTTAGACTTACAAGAAATTCCGCCCGAATTAGCCACCTTAAAAGACCATTTACAAAAGCTCAATTTGTCTCGCAATCAAATCACAAAGATTCAGCATTTAGACCAACTCACGAATCTTAGAGTACTTTCTTTGTCTTGTAATCAAATCGCTAAAATAAAAAACTTAGAAAAACTTACTCATCTTTTTGTCCTTTCTCTATTTCAAAATAAAATCACCAAAATACAGCATTTAGACCAACTCACTCAGCTTTATAGGCTTGATCTATTCCTTAATCAAATCACTGAAATTCAAAACTTGGATCAACTAAAGAACCTTCATTATCTTAGTTTATGGAAGAACCAAATCACCGAAATCCAAAACTTAGATCAACTCAAAAATCTAAAAGAGTTGCATTTATCTCAAAATCAAATTAACAAGATTCAGCATTTAGACCATCTCCATCATCTGGAAAAACTTGATCTATCCCAAAATCAAATCACTGAAATCCAAAACTTAGAAGCACTCAAAAATCTTGTTTCACTTAATTTGTCTCATAACCAAATTACTGAAATAAAAAACTTGGAGCAACTTGATGATCTTTTTTCACTTTATTTATCCCATAATCAAATTAGCCACATTCAAAACTTAGAACAACTTGCGAAATTGAAAAACCTTTATCTGTCTCATAATCGAATTACACAGATTCAAAACTTAGAACAACTTACGAAGCTCAAACATCTCTTTTTGTCTCATAATCAGATTGAGGATATTAAGGAAGCTTCCTTTTTACTCAAACAAGCTTGGAAGATTGATTTAGAAGCTCAATATTGGTATGATTTGAAAAAATATACGATTGGATTGAAAGGCAATCCTTTGAAGGAGGAACTTATGAAGGCTATTGAAAAGGGTCTTGAACAGAATTTTTAGAATGGATAGAATAAGTAGAATTTTTGTGGATCAAATTTGGTTATTTTGTAAGCCCTAAAAGAATGAGCAGAATTTTTGTGGTTCAACTTTGATTAAAAACAAACTCTATCCCTCCGAAAAAGCCAGTATCTGATCCTCTATTTCTTGTGCATTCATATCATAAAAAGCCTTTTCATAATCGTCAAATTGGGCTTGGAAGTTGGTCATAAAATGTCCCAATGCTTTGCCTTTTAAATGGGGTAAAAGTTGCATCACGATTTTGCCATTGTACTTTTCTTTGATGGCTTGATGATAGA
>JAHDBB010000468.1 GCA_020630635.1 Chitinophagales bacterium | reverse complement strand
TAGTTCCAGAGTTGGGACAAAAGCGACGATGTGACGTGAAGGGACGTTGCCCTTATTGAATAAAAATTAATTTCGTCTTTGATAAGAAAAAACGTCCCGTCGTCCCAAAACCACGAAAAGATCCGAAAAACGTCCCATCGTCCCAACAAAAACTATTCAAAAACCTCTACCAATCGTCCCATTTTTCCTGCTTGATAATCTCGTATCGCCTCCACAATCTCCCGTTGTGTATTCATCACAAAAGGACCTCTCGTTGCCAAGCTTTCACCAATCGGCTCACCAGCCAATACAATCGCCCTAGTCGCCGCCTTTCCTTTTACGTGTATCCCTGTCGAATCGTTGTTAAACCACAACATGTCCTTTTCATTAGCTTCTTGTTGCTGATTTACTTCCAAAGAACCATCCAACAAATATAACAAAGCATTGTAATTTTCGGGAATCGGAATGGACATTTCTCCGTCTTGTTCTACCTCTAATCGTAAAATCAACATCGGAGAATAAGTATCAATAGAAGAAGTCGTTCCTTGAAAATCACCTGCTACTACGCCTACTTTTACCTTACCATCGTCCGAACAAACGATAGGTGTTTCTTCTTTTGATAAAGGCTGATAATCAGGTTCATCCATTTTATTTTTGGCAGGTGCATTCACCCAAAATTGTATGATTTCAAATCGACCACCCGTTTCAGCAAGTTCTTTGCTTGGTCTTTCACTATGTACGATCCCTCGCCCACTATTCATCCATTGTGTCCCACCGCCCAATACTATGCTTTCGGTCCCCAAAGAGTCACGATGATGTACATTGCCTTCAAAAATAAAAGTCACTGGCGCAAATCCTCGATGTGGATGCGGTCCGACTCCTACATTTTGCTGTTTTTGTCCACCTGGCATCTCCTCTTTCCAATGATGAATCAATAAAAAGGGATCAATCTGATTAATGCCGTAATAGGGCAATGGCTGATCTAAAAAGATACCGCCCATATTAACCCTTTGAGCCTTAACGATTTGTTTGATACTTCTCATGATGTTCTAATTTAAAGAAAAAGAACAGATTCGATCTGTTCCTACTTATCAAGATGTTCTAATTTTTTGTAAAACGTCTAAGACCACATCTCGCTCCTTCTCCCCTACTTTTTTCTGATAGAAGCCTTCTAAGGACTCTTCAATCAAAGGTAAAACGATCTGTATTAATTTTAATCCTTCGTCTGTGATTTCAATGTCCATTTTTCGGCGATTGCTAGGGCATATTTTTCGGCTAATCAGCTCCTTTTTCTCCAGTCTATCCAATAGACGGGTTACATCCGATTTTGAAAAAAGCAGTCGTTCCTTGATTTTACCAACAGGCAAAGGGTCGGGTTGTGCGCCTTCCAAAATACGCAGGATATTGAATTGAATGTGGGTGATGCCATATTGTTTGAGTACCTCTGTGACCTTACTGTCCAGATAATCGCCCGTTCGCAATATTTCTGCCACTAACTTCAAGTGTAAATTATATCTAGATGAATATTTTCCCAAAATATGTTTTAAACAATTGTTGTTGACAACAAATATATAGTACTTGGATCAAAAATCCAAATCTTAAAAAAGCCTAAAACTTTGTTAACCTATTAAGAAAAATTAAACTAAAACCGTTTAATAGTCCTAACTTGTCTTTTATTATGATGGCTTTACTTAAAATACGCTATTTACAGTTTTATAGAGGTTTCAAAGATACAGGCTTTGTTGCTCCCTTTTTAGTAGGCTTTGTCGGGCTTGTAGGCTTCATTATGTTTGCACAATTGGGTAATCCTCCTATTAATTATTTAATTGTGGGAGCTTTTTTAATCAGCATGCTTTCCATACAAATCAGTCGAAAGGACAAACGGTTTTTACAACATATTTCCGACAATCCTTCCCAAATCTTCTTTGTGGAATATTTTTTGCTGTGTTTACCTTTATCCCTTGCTTTGTTATATTATAAGGACTGGTGGCTGGTGTTGGCATTGCTTGGAGGTTTGAGTGGGATTGCCCACATCCAATATACCCCGCAAATTTCGACCGCCAATCATTGGTTACAAGGCTTGATTCCTGCTGAAGCTGTTGAGTGGAAAGCGGGAGTTCGCAAATTTATTTACGTTCTTTTACCGACTTGGCTCATTGGATTTTTTGGAGCTTTTTGGATCGGAAGTGTGCCTATTGCCTTATTCATATTGGGCTTGGTACCGATAGGGTTTTATTACAAAGGAGAACCCGTTGAGTTTTTGTTGGCACAAGAGAAAAATCCGCAAGCATTTTTGTTTCATAAAATTAAAAATGCACTTTATATTTTTTCTATCCTCTTCCTTCCTTTAATGAGTGTCTTTATATTATTTCATACTCATTTGTGGTATATTTCCGTTATTGAGTACATCTTATTTGGCATATTTTTGTGCTATTCGATTTTGGTCAAATACACCTTTTATGAACCCAATACAGAATTAAATGCCGCATCATTTTTCTCTACATTAGGTATCGTTAGTTGTTTGATTCCTTTTTTGATTTTCATCCCCATAATATTGAGCATCCGATTTTATTTTAAAGCCCTCCAAAATCTCAACTTTTACTTAGATGATTTCCATTAATAATTTAACTGTTTCGTATGGTCAACAGCCCATTTTGCGAAACCTTCATTTAGATTTCCAAGAGAACTGCATTCATGGAATTGTGGGTCTCAATGGAGCCGGCAAAACGACTTTGCTTAATACAGTTTTTGGATTTGTTGCATTTGATTCAGGTCAGATCACTTATCATCATCAACCATTGACTAAAAAAGAGATCTGTTATGTAGTGACGGACAATCACTTTTTTGTCAACATTACAGGTCGAGAGTACTTAGAATTGTTTAAAGATGCTACCTTTGATCTGAATCAATGGAATGTTCTTTTTAATCTTCCTTTAGATAATTTAATAGATGGTTATTCTACTGGCATGAAAAAGAAGCTGGCTCTTTTGGGAATGTTGAAACAAGATAAACCCATCATTATTTTAGATGAGCCTTTTAATGGTCTAGATATCGAAACATGCCGTATTATTCGTCTGGTTTTGCTTAAACTCAAAAAACAAGGCAAAATCATCATTGTTACCTCTCACATCATCGAAACTTTAACCAATCTTTGTGATTTTATTCATTATCTAAAAAATGGTGTCATTCAAGAAAGTAAAACGCCTGATGAGTTTGAACAATTTGAAGAGACCCTTTTTGAACATATTGAAACACAAAATCAAGCAATCATTGATAGTCTTTTAGAATAGTATAGCCGTCCTTTCAACCCAAACATTATTCTAAGTACCTAAACCTAAATAATCGACACATTTTATGAGGGTCTCTTTTTCACTCATCCTGCGTTATTTTTTCCAGCGATAGCTCGGCTATCACGGCAAAAAATGCCTTGTCTGATTAAAAAATAGCCTACCTCAAAAATGACGATTATTTACGCATAGGTACTTATTTTTGAAAAATACTTAACTGGTACTATAAGTTCTATACTTTACCATATAGACCTGATAGTAGTGGTATGAATGCACAAGCGTTGGCTGCCTAAAATGGGGCTGCATGCATAAGAACGGATAGCAGGGAGACCTAAGACGATGAAAGAGTAATAACCCTTCTCTCCAAAAATGAAACAACAACAAAACACCTATTTTTTAACATCCTAAATTCCAACAATGAAAAACACCATGACTAATCCACTATCTCAAGTTAATCCTTACGAGGTCTTTCAAGAACCTTCACAACTGTACTTTTTTTATGAAACAACCCAACAGCGTATTAAGGAGCTTAAACGCATCCTTTCGACTGACTTTAGAAGTTGTCTAGAAAAAAGCTACAACCTACAATTGTTGGAGGCACAAACACACTTAGAAAAGATTAAATCGGTCATTAGAAGTCTAAATGAAGGGGAATGTATTTCTATTGAACAAGTCGTTGCTATTGATTTGGGCAGCCAACAAGGAGTCAAAATTTATTTAAAAGAATTGACCCAAGCCAACTATCTTTGTGGTAAAATGATTGAAGGTCATGTCTTGATGCCTGCCGACCAGCTTTCTCTCATTCTGGATAATATTAATCAGCAAAAGCAATCATACGGACGCATACAACTTCAGCCGATTGATCCTACTAAATATGATGAAAAACAGTTGTTTTATATGCAACATGATGGTATTGCCTCTTGTGATATAGAAGAGGTTTGGTAAACTTTGCTAGGTGAAAAATCAGTACAGTTATTATATTCGGACTGCCAGTATTGAAGACGTATTTATGCTGGCAAAAAAAATACCAGAGTTTCAACCTCATCCGAAACCTTTGTCAGAATACCGAAAGCGTTTATCAACGACTCATCACTTGATTTTGGTCGCTGAACAAAACCTACAATTGATCGGTTATAAGGTGGGCTATGACCGCTACCAAGATGGTAGTTTTTATAGTTGGCTGGGAGGTGTTTTGCCCGAACATAGAGGAGAGGGTGTAGCGACCTTATTGACCAAAGAGCAGGAAAAATGGGCGAAGAAAGAGGGCTTCGAGTGTATCAAAATGAAAACGCAAAATCGTTTTAGAAATATGCTTTTGTTTGCAATAAAACGAGGTTTTTATATTACGGATTTTGAGGCTCGTGAACCTATTGAAGAAAGTCGGATTTGGCTGGAAAAGACACTATAATCTCCTAAAATCCTAAGTTCCAATAAAATATTTGCCAACCATCCTCACCTTATTCTCCTATAAACTCCTTACCTTTGCACCTTATTTTTTCACCTCCAAAAACAATCATTATGAGTTTAACAATAGGCGATAAAGCTCCCGATTTCACCTTATTTAATACTGAAAAGAAAGAGGTTTCTTTAGCTGATTTCAAGGGAAAAAATGTATTGATTCTATTCTTTCCATTGGCTTTTACAGGCGTTTGCACTGAAGAACTTTGTTCTGTTAGAGATGGAATAGCCGATTATAATAAGCTAAATACAACCGTTTTAGGCATTTCTGTAGATTCTCTTTTTACCTTAGAGAAGTTCAAAGCAGAACAATCTATTAATTTTGACCTTTTGTCCGATTTTAACAAAGAGACGGCAACGGCTTATGATGCTTTATATGAGGATTTTGTTTTAGGAATGAAAAAAGTGGCTAAGCGTTCGGCTTTTGTAGTAGATAAAGAAGGGACAGTTCAATATACAGAAGTATTGGAAAGTGCAGGTGATTTACCCAATTTTGAGAATATTCAAGCTGCTTTAGCAAAGATTTCTTAGTTAAGTACCTAAACCCAAATAATCGACACATTTTATGAGGGTCTCTTTTTCATTCATACTGCGTTATTTTTTCCAGCGATAGCTCGGCTATCACGG
>JAHDBB010000010.1:30630-30926 GCA_020630635.1 Chitinophagales bacterium | reverse complement strand
GTCGAAAGACAACAGATTTACAGTCTGCCCCATTTGGCCACTCTGGAATCCCCCCAGAAAAAGACTTTATAGTTAAAGTATTTTTTCAATTTTTAGAACTGTCCTTCTGCTGCTTGCAGAAAAGGACTGCAAATTTAGAGTTTTTTATTTTAGATTCCACATTTTTTTCACTTTTTTTTAAAATTATTTTTTTTTCATAGGTTTTTTGCCTCTTATTCTCCCTAAAAATTGGTGCTAAGTAGTACCTTTCTCAACCAATTAGACCCGAATGATTTAAATTCTAATTTCTAATTTCA
>JAHDBB010000010.1:23595-30530 GCA_020630635.1 Chitinophagales bacterium | reverse complement strand
AAATTCTAAAACAGGTCAGTTACTATAAGTTCTTTCCACAAACAACTAGACCCGAATGATTTAAATTCTAATTTCTAATTTCAAAATTCTAAAACAGGTCAGTTACTATAAGTTCTTTCCACAAACAACTAGACCCGATAGTAGTGGTATCACCAACTGGGTTGGCTAAAGGGTTTGGGTGGCTTGGTGATAAGAACGGATAGCGGGGAGACCTATAACGATGAAGCATTTGACTGTTCTCTCCTAAAAAATAAAAAAAATGTGGCTTCCTTTCTAATTCCAATTGATTCTAACAAAAAGGCGAGAGAATTTGTTCCCTCGCCTTGAAAAAAGTTAAATAAATTGTGTATTTCTAAGAAGCTCTCATTTTTTCTTTATGTTTTTTGAGCTGTCTTCTTATTGAATTAACGGTATTCTCAACTCCCTCTTCAAATAGCTTATTGGTATCTTCAGCAAAGAGTTGAGTACCTGGAACATTGCATTTTAAACTAACTACTTTATCTTTAATCTGGCTAGATTGGCTATCCAACTTTAGATAGACTTCAACGGAAGTGATTCTGTCGAAAAATTGCTCTAGCTTTGATACTTTTTTTTCTACATACTCCAAAAGTTTTTGGTCGGCAGTAAATTGAACGGCTTGAATTTTAATATTCATAACAATTATTTTGTGGGTTATTAAAAAATGTACATACTTTATTTAGGAATACCGTCATTCCTAAAATCACTTATAGCAAGCCCCTATTGCCTGATGCAATTTAGGCTTGTCTTAACAACATATTTTTATTTAGTTTTTAGATTTGGGGTGAGCTTGTTTATAAATATTTTTGATTTTCTCAATGGAATTATGAGTATAAACCTGTGTAGCTGCTAAGGAGGAGTGTCCTAGCAATTCTTTAATAGAGTTGAGATCTGCACCATTATTGAGCAGAGTGGTTGCAAAAGTATGGCGTAAGGTGTGGGGGTTGGTATGTTGGCTAGTAGTCACCCAAGACAATTTTTGTTCTAACAAACGATGTATTAGTTTGGGATAAAGGGATTTGCCTTTTTGAGTCAAAAAGAAATTTGCATCGGCTTCTATGGTGGGAAATGTTTCTTCTCTTTTGTCCATATAAGCAAGTAGGTTGGCGTGCAGTTTTTCGCTAAAAGATAGGATCCGTTGTTTATTCCCTTTGCCTGTAATGGTCAATATCTTTTGATTTAAATCTATTTGGCTTTTTTGGAGATTGATGAGTTCACTCAAACGAATACCCGTTTCGTAAAACATCGCAATAATAAGCTGGTTGCGAGTTCCTTCAAAGTCATTTCCAAAATGATGTTCATTGAGTAATTGATCAATTTTTTCGGCTTCTAATACTTTGGGTAATCGAAACGAGCCTTTGGGAGCAGAAACATTGAGTGTGGGATTGTTGGTGACGAGTCCTTTTTTTTGTAGAAATCGAAAATAAGTTTTGAGAGTAGAAAGTTTTCGATTGATAGAACGGGCGGAGATATTATTATTGACCAATTCGACCATCCAAGAACGGATGTGGGTGTGTGTCACAAGGGTTGGATCGTCAATTTGGTAAAAATCTTGGAGATAAGCTAGAAACTGGGCGAGGTCTGTCTGGTAAGCTTTAAGTGTCTGAGGAGAATATCGCTTTTCATATTGGAGATAATTGAAAAAACTAGCTGATTGCATAAGAGTTGTTTATGTGAGTAAATATAAAACACCCCTCTTAAACAATCAACTAATTGACTCAATTTTTTATTTATTTCCGTACATTTTTTGTTTGTAGGCAGCCTTCAAGATCTCTTGTCTTCTTCTGATAGAAGGCTTTACAAAATGCTTTCTAGAACGCAATTGTTTCATGGTACCTGAACGTTCAAATTTTTTCTTGTATTTTTTGAGTGCTTTGTCTATAGAATCAGACTCTCTTGCATCTATGATTAACATATGAAATGATTTTGATTTTTAAAATTAGTGGGCAAAGATACGTTTTTTTTATTTTTTTTTCAATAAATTTTTAAAATTCATCGATTTGACTTATCACCTAGCCTTATGGTTTAGGACTTCATCCAGAAGAAGGAAGTAAAACTCTTTTTCTTTTTGGAGCGAAAGGTTGGTGCTTCGTCGTAGTGGAAAGTCCCGCTGTTCGTTCTTATTGCTGCTGCCTTATTTTAGGTAGCCATCCACAATGCAGCAATACCACTGCCATCGGGGCTATTTTGAAAGGTCTCTACATTGGTTACTGGGATCAACAAAAAAGGCGAGTCTGTTGTGAAAAACAGACTCGCCTTTTCTTTCTTAATTTTGTATATTGTTTACTTCATCTTCGTTCCTTTGAAATCTAAAACAAGCTCAAATTCGTCATAGATGGTTTTGTCTCCTAAGTTGTCAAAGAAAGAACCAGATCCATAACGTACATCAAAATCGGTACGATCTATTTCGACTTTTGCAGAAGCCGTCACATTGGTATTGACCACATTGACATCCGCCAAAAATTTGATCTCTTTTTTCTTATCTTTGATATTCATATCTCCAATAATTTTATACTTTCCTTCTTCTCCATACGGAATGGCTCTTGTAATTTTAAAGGAAGCTGTTGGATATTTTTCTACTCCAAAAAAATCTTCTGAACTCAAGTGTCCTACTAATTTACCTGCGTATTCTCCTTCAAGATCTGTACAAGTGATGGAACTCATATCCATTTCAAATTCTCCGCCTTCTAGTAGATCATCTTTAAAAACCAATGCTCCTGCTTTGATTGCAATGGTTCCTGTATGCTTGCCTGTTACTTTATATCCTGTCCAGTTGACTGTGGAATCAGTTGGTACAATTGTAAAAGTTTCGGCTTTGGGTCCAAAAGCAAAGGTAACTAAGACAAATACCAGACATAATAGCCCTAAAAATTTTCCATTTTTCATGATTGATTACATTTTTTTGATTTTTTAAATAGTTCAAGTATCCTTGAAACAAGGATGAAAGGGTTTTGTTTATTTTTCACAAAATAAATTCCCAAAATACGTTTTAAACAACATTTGTTTACAACAAATATACTCGTTATTTTTAAAAATCCAAAAGAAAGAGTGACTTTTCACTAGGCTTTAGCGTTACAACTAATGACTTGCTTTTGACGATTTACTTTTTAGTTAGGTAATCCAAAAGCCTTTTGTAACATTTTTTGGGACTTTCAGTAAATAAAGTGTAGGTTTTTCGTTAAACAAGAGATATCCTATTTTGTTGATTTACAAGCTATAAGAATTTGGGGCGACTGATGACTCAATCCACTTTATTTAGTCTGGTGCAAAGAAGTTCTGTTCTTTCCCAACTAGCCCCGATAGCAGTGGTATTTGTGTCTGAAGCGTTGGCTTCGGAAAACGTTGGCGACACAAATAAGAACGGATAGCGGGACTTCCCTATACAACGAAGTACCCAACCTTTCGCTCCAAAAAAAATACGCAATTCCCCATTAGCCCCCTCGTTTTTGATAAATTTATAAAAAATAGATAAGCTATGATTAAAAAACTACTTCTGATGACTCTTTGTTTGCTGTGTTGGCATCAATGGAGTTATGGACAATGTTCTCCTGATAATGTTGCTAACACGGTTGTATTGCCTAATGCACCAATAGCGACGGATTGCTCAGAATTTATTCAGTCTCCCTATCAAAGTTGGTCGAATGAAGCCTACCTTTTAAATGGAATTGTCGAAGGACAGACTTATGTGGTAGACTTGTGTGATGCCACTGCTTGGGAAGTGGTGATGGGTGTCTATGATGAGAATAATGAGTTGCTTGCTTCAGATGATGGAACAGAATCAGGATGTGATTTGGGAGCCCAAGTCACCTTTACTGCTACTTCCAGTGGACAATACACCATCACTGTTGGAGTTCCCGATTGTTCTTCTAATAGTGATAATAATGGGACTTTATCGGTCTTCAATAATACAGATGGTGTAGATCCTTGTCCTGGCTCTACTTGTTCTTTAGAAGCCTTTTTTGTGGAGGGATTACCAGGCAATTTGCAGGCAAGTGAATTTCCATTTCCAACTTGCCCAACAGATTGGGGAGCAGACCAAAACTTTAATCCTGCAACGGTCTTTATTGCTGTTGCGCCTACTGGTGACAACCTCAATGGACCGTTTTTGGTTACAGCTACTGCTGGACAAACCTATGAGGTTATTACAGGTGTTCCTGTGGCGGATGACAACCTTATTTTGGAAAATAATAATTGGGGAGTTTTAGGTTTTACACAAGATGATATAGGAGAAGATATTACCATTTCGTTTTCAAGCGTTAGTGATATTTCTTGTACAGCTAGTTTGACCTTAGATCCAGGATTTTTGGCAGGAACGGTTCAAGGTATTTGTCCTGCTTCTGATTTTACTTGTTCAGCCAATGCAGGAATGGTGACACCTCCTGCTACCTTGACTTATACAACGGCTGAAACGACTATGGCTCCTATGGTCAGTGGGCAAACAATGGAAGACAACTATAACTATTTCTATGTATTGACAACGGATTTGAATCCTAATGATAATACTTCTTACAACATCATAACCCTTAATGAAACAGGCGTTTTTGATTTAAGTGCTTTGGGTTTGACAGCAGGAGCTTATAATGTACATGGTTTGTCTTTCTTTGGTACAAGTCAAGAATTGGTCACTTTAGGCGTAAGTTCTGGTGAAGCGGTTTTGAATGCTATTGAAGAAGATGAAATTTGTGCAGATTTATTGGTTCCTGGTTATACCTTTTTGGTGGCAGAAGAAAATACTTGTAATGCTATCGCTGGTTCTGTAACGCCTCCTGCCAATACGACTGTGGAGTTGGGCAATGAATCAGAAGCTCCTTCTGTTATAGGACAAACAAGTGATGGCAATTTCACCTACCTTTATGTATTGACAACGGACTTAGACCCAACTGACAATATCACCTATGATATGCTTTCTTATAACCCAACAGGCGTTTTTGATTTTGAAGATTTTGGCGCAGGTACTTACAATGTTCATGGATTGTCTATACAATCTGGTGATGTAGCAACTTTACTCAATGGCTTTACTGGGGGAACCATTACAAGTGGAGAAGATGTATTGGCAGCTATTGAGGATGAAGAACTGTGTGCTGATTTGATTGTGCCTGGTTATGTGTTGAATGTCGAAGTAGATACTTATATTGAAAGCCTGGTTGCAGAAAATTTACAAGTTAGCCCGATTCCAGCGAATCACTCACTCAATATTTCTTTTGAGGCTTCTGTTAGTGAAACTATTCAGATCAATTTGATTGATGTTACTGGCAAAATACTTGATAATCAAACGTATAGAATGCTCAATGGCTCTAATAATTTGACACTTGACTTGCAAGATTTTGCAACAGGCATCTACTTTTTGCAGCTTAAACAAGGAAATAAGATACAAATTCAAAAAATAATTAAGGGATAGTATGCAACCAATATTTATTTTTTACTATCTTTAAAGTAGATACCGAGCATTTTTTAATAAATAAAAGAGGCTGTACCAATTTTTTTGATTGGACAGCCTCTTTTCTTTTTGGGGTGTTTTTTCTTTTTTTAGGAGCGCACTTTTAATACTTCGTCGTATTGGAAAGTCCCGCTATCCGTTCTTATTGCTGCGGCTCGGTTGAGATACAAGGCACTTTGAAAGTGCCTTGTATCTAGCATAACTTCGAGCAGCAATACCACTTCTATCGGGGCTAGTTGGGAAGGGTCTCCACCCACAAATGTCAATCATTGTTCTCCACTCAATTAAAATCTTGGACAACTCACAGGTCCCAATCTATCTGGTCGAATTTTGGGCGTATAAACAACGGTCAATTCGGTTCCTCCTCTTCCATTGGTTGCATTGTTTAAATCCGAAATATTGAGGTCATAACTCAACCCAATGGCTAAATCATCATAGTCCAATTTGAGCATGGCGACCAAAGCGTCTATCCCTACCGTATTTTCAAAGTGTTGGGTCAAACGAAGCATGGGACCAAAGCTAAATCCTCTAAAGATATTGCTTCGGCTGTTGTGGCGAAAAACATATCTTACCATCGTTCCTAGATCAGTCTTCATGCTTTTGGCTTGACTCATATAATAAATACTTGGTACGATATCCAATGTATTGGTCAATTGATAGCTTCCTCCTAAATGTACAGATACTCGCATGGGAACACTTAATCCACCATTGCTATTGAATTCACTGATAAAAGTGCGTTCGGATTGTAGAATATTGAAAAAACCTGCACCTGCAAAAAAGTATTGACGGGCATCTCGAAGACGGTAAAACATAAAGCCGCTGGATAAGTTGGCGTGCATATAGTTTTCATCCATAATGCTTTCACCTGCATTGATGCTGGCATCGTAGTCTATACCATCGAATTGGGTTCCAAATTGTCCTTCACTCAAATCTAAGGACTTTTGGCTGACTCCTACCATCGCTCCAACGGATATAAAGTTTTGGCTTGAAAAGGATGTATTGTAGGCTAAGGATAGGTCTATAGTGTTGGTGGAAAAGCCAACAAAACCTGCTTTGTCCGAATACAGCATAAGCCCTCCACTTAACCAGCCAGTTTGGTTGGGATCTCCTACGATCTTTCCGTCAAAAGAGGCGGTAATGGTGCGGTAAGGTGTGCCGTTGGATATCGCATTCCATTGGGTACGATAAGCAGCCGTTATTCGAATATCGCCATCGTATAAGCCGGTCAATCCTGGATTGACATATAAGGGCGTAGCGTGATTTTGGCTGAAATGGATGTCTTGGGCAGTTGTATTGAGGAAATTAAAACTTATAATGACTGCTAGACAAAAGATTTTTTTTATGAGATTGAGGAATGATTTTTCCATATTTTTTGAAGTTTTTTGAGGTTGGGACGTTTTTACAAGTCTATTTGATTCTAGACTACGGGCTTTCAAACTGGTACTAAGAAGTGGTGTCCATCACCAACTAGACCCGATAG
>JAHDBB010000010.1:22336-23495 GCA_020630635.1 Chitinophagales bacterium | reverse complement strand
AATAAGAACGGATAGCGGGACTTTCCATAACGATGAAAGAGTAATAACCCTTCTCTCCTCTAAAGAAAGATAAACATGAATAGAAAGTCACCAGTAATCGGTCATTTGCTACCTTGAATATTATCGAATTAACGTGACATTGCCTTGATGGGTTTGTACCCCTTCTACTGTCTCTACTTCTGCGTAGTAATAGAAAACAGCGGTATTGAGGTCTTGGTCTCTGAAAGTTCCATCCCACGCTGTTCCATCTGTACTTTCAAATACTTTTTCACCCCATCTATCATACACAATCAATTGATTGACGGTTACATTCTTGCCCATCACATAAAATTCGTCGTTTTTACCATCACCATTGGGTGTAAAAATATTGGGAATAAATACGGTTGAGAAGCAGTTGTCATCAGTACGGGCGACTTGTTGTTTGCTCACGCCTCCACCTTCAAAACAGTTGGTTCCCAATAATTGGAGTGTAACACTATATTCACCAGGAAAAGCCCATTGCACTTTTGCGCTCGTCGCCTGTTCTTCCATCAGTTCTGCCCCATTGATTTCCCAGTTTAAAGAAACGCCTTCAGGTAAAGGATCACCTGTATAAACAAGCTCGTCTGGTAAGTTTTCGCATTGAGAAGGAACCAAATCAAAATCTAGTTGGAAGTTGGATAAATCCACTATTGAAATCGCTAAGGCATTGAGACAATCGCCACTACCAACCTCTCCAAATTCATATTTGAGCGTATAGTCCCCTAAAGGTGTATTGGTGACATCTAAAAAGCCATCTGTAATGATTGCTCCATCATCGCTGTAAAAAGTCCCCCCTTCAGGAGTCGCAATTAGTTCTACTAAATTATTATCATTTTTACAGAAAACCTTTGCCGTATTTTCAAACATCTCATCAGGTGTAATCCCTTCTATATCTACTACTGTCACAACAGTCGTATCAAAGACAGGACAACCTCCATTGGCAAAATCTACATAGGCGTATATTATGGAGTCTATTCCCTCTTGTCGAGGCTCATACATGGCTCCAGGTAAAACAGGTGATGGTGGTTCTGCTGTATCTAAATAAAATCCTCCATTAGCCTCTATTGTACCATTTCCTCGTAACTGATAGGGCGAAGAGTTGGTACAAAAAGTAAGCGGCATCGTGTCAATGACTGCT
>JAHDBB010000010.1:20145-22236 GCA_020630635.1 Chitinophagales bacterium | reverse complement strand
GGAATAAAGTTGTTGCTTGCCACTCCAATACCCGAAAAGATTCCTCCAGGCGGAGAAGCAAAAGGTACTAAGTTGATGGGATTGTCTTCTATACATACACGAAGTTCATCTGGATTATCGCCAGAGAAGGTAATGTTTACTGTTGTACATTGTGCCAGCAAATTTTGGGTAAATAGCCAACACAATAACAAGAGGACATAATTATGCTTTCGGTAGATTTTTTCCAATTTTATAAAATTTTCTATGGTTGATTCAGATAAAAGAGAAATATACAGCAAAGTTAATTGAGAGGATCAGGAAGTTGCCTTTCTTGTATATTTTATTTGCCTACCTAACTAAATCGCTTCCATGTACAAAACTCTTTGTGTAAATGTTTTGGGGGAGTAACAAATACCTAAATCTAAATAATCAACACATTTTGTGAGTGTCTCTTTTTCAATCATCCTACGTTATTTTTTGCAACGATAGCCCTGCTATCCTCTTAAAAAATGCCTTGTCTGATTAAAAAATAGCTCGCCTCAAAAATGGCGATTATTTATATATAGGTACTTAGATTTTTACCAAATAAAGAGTTGGTCAGGAAAAAATCGGGGAGAATTTCACTAAAAAAACTGTATATAATGAAAAATATTTTATAAAAAGTCACTTTTCCTAGTGCTTCTCTTTACTTTCGTTGTCCAACTGACAAATGATTTTCGTAAAACCAGTATCTTTTGTTAATCTTTGCAAAATCTTAGTTCTCCATCCTCAAAACCTTCTTTGCTACAAATAAATAAAGAATCTCTTAACTTTCTATTACTTAGTAAGTTAGCTTTAGGTTACAAAAATTAACAACAAAATCAATATTTCTCAAATATTAAAATACTCTTTCATGAGACGCTTTTTAGCTTATGGGATACTATTTCTATGTATCTTTTTTTATAATCATACATTTGCCTCCTCCTCTACACACTGGCAATTGGTCAATGAAACACAAATTGATAAGAATGGGGAGCGTTGGATTATTCCTCAAAACTATACCACATTTCAATTAGAAAACATCAAAGAATTGATAAAAACATTGGATGCAGCTCCTATGATTCGTACGCAATCTGCTAAATCTTCTGATATAGTTCTTTCTTTTCCGATGCCTAGTGGATGTTTAGAGTCCTTTAGAATGGTCAAAACCCAGATTATGTCTCCTATTTTGGCGGCTAAATTTCCAGAAATTCAAACTTATAAAGGCTACGGAATTGACGATCCAACAGCGCAGTTAATTTTGGACATTACCTCCAAAGGGGTACATGGCATGGTCCTACGGCAAGATGGAAGCGTTTTTATAGACCCTTATAGCAATGATAGTAACGAATTTTATACTGTTTATTACAAAAAAGATTTTGTTCCTCATCCATCCAAAACCTTTGAGTGTGGAATAGATGGACACAAATTAGGACACTTACCCGATCATTGGAAGAGTTTAGCTAATTCGACTCCATTCGGAGAAGAGTTGCGTTCTTATCGTCTAGCTGTTGCCACGACATCTGAGTACTCGTCTTTTCATGGAAATACCGTAGCTGGTGTACAAGCGGCTATTGTCACTTCTGTCAATCGAGTCGTTGGAGTCTATGAGTTAGAATTAGCCATTACGATGACACTAGTTGATAACAATGAAGAATTAATTTTTATTGGTCCTGCTTCTAATGATCCTTACAACAACAATAATGGATTTGTTATGTTGGGTCAAAACCAAAATAATGTAGATAACATTATTGGCAGTGCCAATTATGATATTGGACACGTTTTTAGTACTGGTGGTGGTGGTATCGCCAATTTGGGATGTGTTTGTAGTACCAATATTAAAGCTGAAGGAGTAACAGGTTCGCCTTCTCCTGTCAATGATCCTTTTGATATTGATTATGTTGCTCATGAAATGGGACATCAATTTGGAGCCAATCATACATTTAACAGTAATAATGGAGGTTGTCAGGGCAATAGAAATGGTCCTACTGCTTATGAACCTGGTAGTGGTTCGACTATTATGGCTTATGCGGGACTTTGTGGTGGGCATAATACTCAAACCAGTAGTGATCCCTACTTTCATGCGATTAGTGT
>JAHDBB010000010.1:12896-20045 GCA_020630635.1 Chitinophagales bacterium | reverse complement strand
CCTAACCGTACTTTTCCTCGTATTGAGGCTATTTTGGCAGACAACAACAGTCCTAGTGGTGAATATCTTCCTGATTATGCTCGCAATATGTTGTTTAGACTCACTGTTAGAGATTATAATGAATCTGCTGGTGGTCAAGATTTTGCGTACACCAATCTAAGTGTTAGTAATCAAGCAGGTCCTTTTGTTGTGGATGAAACCGATGATGATGTTTGGGTAGCAGGCGAGTTACAAAGCATCAATTGGGATGTGGCCAATACAGATCAAGCACCTGTTAATTGCACAGATGTCGATATACTTTTATCAACTGATGGTGGGTATACTTTTCCTCATGTCTTGGCAAGTGAAAGAAATAATGATGGTATTGACTTCTTTTTAGTTCCTGCCTTAGCAAGTGAAGACTGTCGAGTGAAAGTCAAAGCCCACAATAACGTATTTTTTGATATTACTCCCAATGATATTACGATTGTTGTTCCAGAGATAATAGCTTCTATAAGTGAAGAGACAGGCATTATATGTCCTTCCAATGCCTTAAACATTCCGATTGATATTGCCGCAACTTATGAATACGATGGCAATGTTACTTTAAGTGTTGAAGGAATACCAGATGGAATGACCGCAACTTTTAGTAATAACCCAGTAGTAGCACCTGCAACACCCTACTTGGTCTTAGAAACGGAAGACAATGCTAATTTTGATAACATAGAATTGACTGTGACAGCTACTTCAAATGTAGACACAACGACTGTTAGTGTTCCTGTTGCTTTAGTAGATGGAACGCCTCCCAGTGCCACCGTTTTATCGGCTCCAGAAAATGGAGTGAGTGTTACAGAAGTGCCTGTATTTGTTTGGAGCAGCGTATCAACTGCCGAAAGTTATGGAATTGAAATTGCCAGTAGTCCAACTTTTGGCACTACTATTATCGAAGCAGCTTATGATTTGGATAATAACAACTATATGACAACTGAAACTTACCCAGAAGAAACAGTTTTCTATTGGCGTGTCTTTAGTGAGAATGAATGTGGTTCTGGAACTGCTTCTGAAATTTTTGCTTTTAGAATAGGGGAAGAAGTAGCACAATCTCCTACTCTTGTAACAAGTGAAGACTTTGCCATTAATCAAGGAGATGAAATTGCCATTGATAGTGATTATTTAATGGTCGTTGATAATGATAATGCAGATGACATTATTTTCATTGTTATTGCATTACCTGAATATGGAGATTTATTATTAGATGGAAATGTGTTAGCAATTGGCGATACTTTTACACAGGAAGATATAGATAATGGCTCTTTGACTTACAGCCAAGATGGTACACCTATTGGATCAGATGCTTTTACTTTTGCCGTTCAAGACAGCGATGGTGGTTGGATTGCGCCACAAGACTTTGATATAACGATCATGCTTAGTACAGGGTTAAATGATATAAATACTACCCACATTTCTATTTATCCCAATCCAACTCAAAACTTTTTATTCCTTGATTTTAGTGCAATTCAAATACAAGAAAATGCGACCTTTGAATTATACAACTTAGCTGGTCAACAACTGATTTTGACACAAAGTTTGGATTTAAAAACCAATCAAGTGATCTCTGTTGATCTATCCTCTACGCCCAAAGGTATGTATATTTACCAAATAAAGGGTCAAGACTGGACACATCAAGGAAAAGTGATGGTAATAGATTAGAATTTATAAAAGATCTATCTTTCAATCAGATTACTAGTGAATATTTTATCTAGTAATCTGATTGTTTCAGATATAAAAATCATTGTTAGTGTTGATTTTTTAGAAAAAAAAAAAGAACTTCGTCTAAAAGTAAAATTGAAATTGACCAAAGAACTGTTATATCGCCTAAGTATCATCACCCTTTTTGGATTCTCCATACTGGGTATTTTGATCATTTATAACTTCCAAAACATTAGTATTCAAGAAGCTTTATTAGGAGGTGAATACTGGTTTTGGCAGCTTTCCTATGGACTAACTTACGGTTTTATAGCAGCTTTCGCCGCCTTAGCAGTTGTCAGAATGCAACTATTAGCGCCCATTACCAATTTTTACAGCAACCTTTTTAGTGGATTAGACCTAACTGTCGAAGACATCATTTTCTACTCTTTTTGTGCAGGAGTAGGCGAAGAAGTATTTTTTCGAGCAGCCCTTCAACCCTTTTTCGGAATTTGGTTAACCGCCCTTGTTTTTGTTGCGATACACGGTTATTTAGATCCTCGCAATTGGCGAATGATGCTTTATGGTATATTACTGGTCATCATTACGGCTGGAATGGGTTATCTTTTTCAAACAATGGGATTACTCGCTGCTGCCTCCTCTCACTTTGCATTCGACTTAGCCATGTTTGGTTATCTCATTTTTTATCGAAAGGCATAAAAGATTTTCATTGTTGTTTCATTTTTTTTAGGAGCGAAAGGTTGAGCTTTCATCGTCACAGAAAGTCCCGCTATCCGTTCCTATGAATGCAGCCAAAACACTACCGCAAGTCTTTTCGACTTGTGGTTCAAAGCCATTGCATTCATACCACTACTATCGGGGCTAGTTCGTTGAGGTCTCCACCTATAGTTACTGTTTTTTTGCGACAAAAAACCAAGAATCAAACAGTAAAAAACCCAATCACTTGCCACGCTAAAATACATCTTTCATCCACACAATGATAAACTGCATTAACAATTAATCATTCACAATTCACCCTTTAACAGAATGCCAAAAAAATTTCAAAACACCTTATCTTTTGCCCGTCAATTAGACAAAGAAGATCCTTTAAAAAGCTATCGAAAACGATTTCATATTCCTTTACAAAAAAACGGAAAACCCTTCATTTATTTTTGTGGCAACTCACTTGGCTTACAACCCAAAACCGTCCGAAAATACATTGAACAAGAACTTTTAGATTGGGAAAAATTAGGTGTGGAAGGACATTTTGATGGCAAAAATCCTTGGTACTATTATCACCATTTCTTAGAAAAGAGTTCTGCCAAATTAGTCGGTGCTAAAAAGAACGAAGTCGTCATTATGAACAGCCTAACGGTCAATCTACATTTGATGATGATTTCCTTTTATCGTCCTACTCCCCAACGCTACAAAATTCTCATCGAATCTCCCGCCTTTCCCTCCGATCAATACGCTGTCGCCAGCCAAGCCCAAATTAATGGCTTTGATCCCAAAGATGCTATCATTGAAGTCAAACCCAGAGAAGGAGAAGAAACTTTACGCACCGAAGATATTTTAGCCAAGATTGAAGAATTAGGAAATGAATTAGCGTTGGTCATGTTTGGAGGAGTCAACTACTACACTGGTCAATTCTTTGAGTTAGACAAAATCACAGAAGCAGCACACAAAGTCGGAGCATTAGCAGGTTTCGACTTAGCCCACGCCACAGGCAATGTCCTCTTAAAACTTCATGATTGGCAAGCCGACTTTGCGGTCTGGTGTTCCTACAAATATCTTAATTCAGGTCCAGGTGGAACAAGTGGTGCATTTGTCCATGAAAAACATGGAAACAACTTAGCAACTCCTCGACTCGCTGGTTGGTGGGGAAATGATGAAAAAACTCGCTTTGAAATGCAATCTGAATTTATACCTCAAAAGGGCGCAGGAGGTTGGCAATTGAGTAATGCCCAAATTTTACCAATGGCAGTACACTTGGCTTCCTTAGAGATTTTTGAGGAGGTAGGAATAAGAAAGTTGCGAAAAAAAGCCGACCAATTGACCGCTTTTATGGAGTTCATCATCAATGATTTAAATGCAAAGAAAGAAACCCCTTCCTTCCAAATCATCACCCCTAAAGATCCCAAAAAACGAGGTTGTCAGCTATCTATTTTAACCGACGAAACAGGCAAGCATTTATTTAAAAAGTTGACAGAAGCAGGCATTATTGCCGATTGGAGAGAACCCAATGTCATTCGTATTGCTCCTGTTCCTTTGTACAATAAGTTTGAAGAAGTCTGGCGTTTTGGCAAAATATTGGGGCAGGGATAAAATAAAAATTATGGACAATACTCAAAAAATAAAATTTGCCTTTTTTGATGGTGATAATGTAGGTGTAGCAATTGAAAAAATGCTTACAATAGGAGATATCTCAAAAGCACAGAAACTATCAACAGCTATCAAAGAAGCATTGGGCTTAATGGAAAATGAAATCAAAAAATATAATTCTGTTGAAATCATTATAATTGGTGGTGACGACTTACTTATAAAATTCATTGATACTGATATTCATCAACAGCTTATCAAAAACTTAATTCAAATTTTCGAGACAACAACTTCTTTATCAATGAGTTGTGGAATTGGCGATTCTATTAATGAAGCAATTTACAATCTCCACTTAGCCAAACTTTTTGGAAAAGCACAAGTGTATACCCCATCAAAAACAGGTTAAAACAAACATGAAAAATCTATTTATCTTTTCTTCTCCAAGCTCTAAACCAGATTTATATCTCAACATTATCAATTATTGGATTTCGACTATAGGCATCAAAAATATAGGAAAGATCACTTTGCTCAAAATAGAAAATCAAGGTCTCAATAAAGCTATCTCATTACAAGAATTGAAATATACGAGACGCTGTATTGAAAAACAAATAAGTCATCTCCATCAATCAACTTATCTTGCTTGGAATCCTCGCCTAAATTCATTTACTCCTGATTCTCCTAAATCAATTCAACTATCAGAAGAATACAAAGAACTATACCATGAATCCTTTTCATTTATTTCTCAAAAAGAAATTCAATGTCATGTGTTGTTACACGATTTTTTAGAACAAGAGCTAGATGAATTACTAGATAATCGTAAAGAGAATTATTTTGATGTGACTGGTTTAGTTAATCGCTATCTTGTACTCATTAGTTCTTATTTGCTAGCCAATCAACATAGCTTATCTTCTATCGAAATACACAAAAGATTTAGCCATGATGAAAATGACTTACTTCATGCATTACAGCCAAAAGATTTTACTTATCATTATCTCAAAGCATCAGAACTAGTTGAAGTTAAACTAAAGAATATACCTTTTCCAACTTCTAATAACAAGATAAACTTGGCTTCTAAATTTTCCAAACAAAAGAAAAATTGGTTAGTTCAATTATCAAAGGGTCAAACTCCTGTCGTTCTCAAACAGATGCTTGATTTTGCCATAGAAAGCAACCAAGATACTATTATCAAAGAAACTGTTCAACAATCAAATCACCTAGAAAATCTAAAACAGAAAACAAATCAAGGAATTATTAATGATGAAGTAGCAATACAAGAACAAAGAAAAATTGTAATAGCCTTGATTGATCTGATACAAAGTATTGAAGACTATCTCAAATTTTAAAGATTCATTTTCTCCCCCTAAGAAGTTCCGACCATTACCATCTAGCCCCGATAGAAGTGGTATAAATGCAAAAGCGTTGGCTGCCTAAAACAAGGCTGCATTTATAGGAACGGATAGCGGGACTTTCTATCACGACGAAGCACCAAAAAGTTCGCTCCAAAAAGAAAAAATCACGAACTGAAAAGCATTAATAATTCATCATTCACAATTTACCATTGCAAGTTTTTTCGCTCCTAAAAAGAATCTACAAATTCCAAAATCTCCTCCAAATATTTTCGACTATTGTATAAACGAGGCACTTTATGTTGCCCACCTAATTTTCCCTTTTCCTTAAACCACTGGTAAAATGTATGGGGAGCAACCGCATGAATTTTAGGCTTTTGCAATGCGATGCTTTTATAGCGTTTAGCCTCATAATCCGAATTGAGAGCCTGTAAGTTTTGGTCTAAATCTTCTGTAAATTGTGCTAAGTTGATTGGCTCTTTTTCAAATGCAATCACCCACTCATGACCACCTCTTTGTTCATCGGTTAAGAAAATCGGTGCAACCGTATATTCAACCATCTTCACCTCATGTTTCGCACAAGTTTTCGACAAAGCTCTGTCTGTATTATCTACCATCACTTCTTCTCCAAAAACATTGAGAAAATGCTTGGTGCGTCCACTTATCTTGATGCGAAATGGATTTAAATGGGTAAACTGAATGGTATCACCGATTAAATATCGCCACAAACCTGCATTGGTGCTAATGACTAAAGCATAGTTTACGCCCTTTTGAACCTCATCTAATTGAAGGGTTTTAGGATGCGGTTGATGTAGTTGATCTAAGGGTAAAAACTCGTAAAAAATGCCGTAATCCAACATCAATAACATATCGTCACTTTCGGCTCGATCTTGCAATCCAAAGAAACCTTCGGAAGCATTATAAGTCTGCCAATAATGCATGTTGGGACTGGGTATCAGCTTTTGGAAAGGATAGCGATAAGGTTCAAAACTGACTCCGCCATGAATGAAAAGCTCTAAATTGGGCCAAATATCCCGAAGATTATCGGCTTGTGTCAATTCAAAAACCTTCTTGATCAAAACCATCGTCCAAGTCGGTACACCTGAAATACTCGTGACATCTTTGGAAATATAATATTCGGAAAGTCGCTGGATTTTACTTTCCCATTCATCCATCAAAGCAATGGAGAGATCAATGGAACTCAAATAGCGTCCCAACTTGGGCAAATTTTGCAATAAAACAGCCGATAAATCTCCGTAGCGAATGCCTTGATGAAGTGTGCTTACTTGATGACTGCCTCCCAAAATAATGCCCTTCCCCGAAAAAACTCGGCTCTTAGGATAGTTTTGACAATAGACTGCCATCGTATCAAATCCTGCTTGGTAATGACAATGTTGAAGGGCTTCTCGACTTACAGGAATAAACTTGCTTTTGTCATTGGTCGTTCCAGATGATTTGGCAAACCAACGTACAGGACTATCCCAAAGCACATTTCCTTCTCCTTCTATCATTCTTTGAATATACGGCTTTAAGTCGTCGTAAGATTGCAATGAAACGACTGATTTGTAATCCAAAGTAGTTTTGACATTAAGATATTGATGTACTTTTCCCCAAACTGTATTTTGGGCTTTTCGGATCAGATAAGATAGGGTCTGATTTTGTAGGTCTAGGGGACGTTCTCGGTAGGCTTTAAGATTGCTACTTCGTTTTTGAATAAACCAATTGACTAGCGTGTGTTTGAAAGACATGATGCAATGGGGCTGATGAAAAAATCATGTCTTACTAAAATAAGAAAAAAATATATAGGATAAAAATAAAA
>JAHDBB010000010.1:0-12796 GCA_020630635.1 Chitinophagales bacterium | reverse complement strand
TAAATACGTCGAACATCTTGATTATTACACAACTCGTCTGGCGTTCCTTTCGTAAATAACTCGCCTGCATTTAACAAGTAAGCTTCGTCCACAATCGAAAGCATGGCTTGTACATCATGGTCGGTAATCAAAATACCCAAATTCCGATATTTCAATCGCCATACAATAGACTGAATTTCTTCCACTGCAATGGGGTCAATTCCTGCAAAGGGTTCATCCAGTAGGATAAAACTGGGATCAACCGCCAAAGCTCTGGCAATTTCGGTTCTTCTTCGTTCTCCACCCGATAAAACATTGCCCATATTTTTGCGGACATGTGCCAATCCAAACTCATCAAGCAATCCTTCTAATTTGTCTTTTTGTTCCTTTCTGGTAAGTTTGGTCATTTCCAAGACTGCCTTTATGTTATCCTCGACACTCAAATGCCTAAAGACAGAGGCTTCTTGTGGCAAGTACCCAATTCCTGCTTTGGCTCGCTTATACATTGCCATATTAGTAATGTCTTGGTCATCCAGATATACATTTCCCGAATCGGGTTTGATCAATCCAACCACCATATAAAAAGTAGTCGTTTTTCCTGCTCCATTGGTTCCCAACAAGCCAACAATTTCACCTTGACTTACAGAGATGGAAACCCCATTCACTACCGCCCGTCCACGATAGCGTTTCACTAAATTATCAGTACGAAGAATCATTTTATTGGATTTTTAAACGCTTGAATGGTTTTTCAACGTAAGGTAAGTAGAACGTATTTTCTCTCCAACATTTCCAGCCTTTATTTTAACTTCAAATTAGGATTTTTGTGGGCAGGAATCAAATCGTCTATGGCAAGTCCTTTTTTTCTAATGGCTAATTGACAATAGGGTTTTCCTGAATTGGATTGAGAGGCTAATACAATGAGATTACCTCCAACATTTTCCATTAACTTTCTGTCATAATTCATCAAATGATGGCAAGCCTCCACATCTCCTGTTCCTCTCAATGGACAATGCAAGTGGATTTCTACATAAGCAGTATCTTCGTCTATCGAACTGATTTTAAATAAATCACGTCCATCTGGCGGCATCAAGTCCACCCATGTTTCAGCCAATTCTCTGGCATTGTTTGCCTGTGTAGGTTGATTCAACATCAAATTCAACCAAGCGGAAGAATCTGTGAAAAACCTAACAACTCCATTAAATTTCCTCAAGGCAAAAAAGGAGAAAATGGATAATCCAAACTTAAATACGATGAGTTTTTCTAAATACTTTTTCATTCCTTTACATTCAGAATGGTCAAGAATGGGAAGTCATTTCAAAAGGAAGACTTTTGGTTAGGAGAGAACGGTTATTACTCTTTCATCGTTGCGGATCTCCCCGCTATCCGCTATTATAAATGCGCCAACGTTTTACAAAGCCAACGCATGGCAGTTATACCGCTACTATCGGGTCTAGTTGGTTGAGAAAAGTACTTCTTAGCACCATTATCACAGCCACTACAAAACCCCGTTCACTCTTTCCCCCCAATCCTCATGCGGCTTAATATCTTTGATCGTCATTTGTACATTTCGATTTCCTCGCCACTCATTCAATTCCAAGCTATAACACACATCAAAATACTGGTTTTTAACTATGTCAAATTTATGCGCTTGGTTAAAAGCAATTCCATTAACCGTCATTCCATCCTTCGTCGCATTGATTTTAAGATGTTGATTATTCTGTCCAACAATTCCAGAATATCCTGTATCTCTCAAACCTTTGGTCACAAATATGGGTTGTAGATTACTAGGTCCAAATGGTTCAAACTGCTCAATAATCTTGTAAAAGTTCAAGGTCATATGCTCCACTTCCAATTCAGCATCGACCAATATCTCTGGAGTCAACATATTCTCTTCGATAGTTTCTGCAACGATACGCTCAAAACGTTCGATAAATTCAGGAATCTTAACTTTTTGAATAGTCAACCCTGCGGCATATTTATGTCCTCCAAATTGTTCTAAAAGTGGCTCACACTCTGCAATCGCATTATAAATATCAAAACCCTTGACAGAACGAGCTGACCCTGCTGCATATTCCTCATCGGCTGAAGTCAAAATAATCGAAGGCTTATAAAAATTCTCTATCATTCGAGAAGCGACAATTCCAATAACTCCCTTGTGCCAGTTTTCATCGTATAAGACAATGGATTTTTTATTCATCAACACTTCACTATCAGAAATAAGATTCAACGCTTCTTCTGTAATACTTTTATCAATTTCTCGTCTTTCTTTGTTGTGAACATCCAACGTATCTGCTTTTAAGAAGGCAGAAAGATTTTCTTGGGCGATCAGTAACTGTACGGCTGCTTGCCCACTATCCATTCGCCCTGCTGCATTGATACGAGGAGCAAGGAAAAAGACGATTTCAGAGATTCGCAAAGGGCGTTTGGCTCCACTCAATTCAATGAGCGAACGTAATCCTGGACGTGGCTTATCATTCAAACGTCTAATACCATAATACGCCAGTATCCGATTTTCTCCTGTAATCGGTACAATATCAGCCGCTACACTCACAACGACTAAATCCAGTAAATTAGATACTTTTTCAAAGGGAATCTCATTGCGTTGGGCAAATGCTTGGACCAACTTAAAACCAATACCACATCCTGTAAGTTCTTTGTAAGGATATGTACAATCCTCTCGTTTGGGATCTAAAACTGCTACAGCATTGGGTAAGGTATCACCAGGGCGGTGATGGTCTCCAATGATAAAATCAATGCCTCTTTCTTTGGCATATTCTATCTTATCAAGTGCTTTGATTCCACAATCTAACGCAATGATGAGACTAATACCCTCTTTTTGGGCATAGTCAATACTTTGGAAAGATATTCCATAACCCTCTTCATAACGATCAGGAATATAGTGTTCGAGATTATAATAAAATTCTTTAAAAAAACCATAGACTAAGGAGACGGCTGTTGTTCCATCAACATCATAATCTCCATAAATCATGATTCTTTCATTGTTTCTCATGCCTGCTTCTAGGCGATCCAATGCTTTGTCCATATCTTTCATGAGCATTGGGTCATGTAGTTTTTCAAGGCTAGGACGGAAAAAGTCTCTGGCTTGGTCATAGGTTGTGATACCTCGTTTGACGAGTAAATCACATAAGATGGCACTTACTCCTAGTTCATCCTTTAAGGCTGTAACTGCATCTTGGTTTGTTTTGCCCAAAATCCATCTCTTTTCCATATCAAATTTTGTGTAATTACTCACTATTCTAGTTTTCTCATTATAGACTTTTTAAACATTAATCAATAAGGTACCAAACTTTAGCTTTAACCTACCTATAAAATAGCTGGACAGGCTACATGTTTTATAAAAAATATGTACCAGTGTATTGTCAAGATCAAGGGTTTTCATCTTTTTTTGACAAATTTTAAAAAACTATTAGTTATTAATTGGTTTTAACCTCAAAAAAAGCGACAATATTTTGACAAAAATCATAAAATATTGAAATACTTTTGTTGATTAAAAACAATTAATAAGAATAACCACAATATGTTTTCTCCTATACCTCTCTTATGCTAAAACTATTTTAGAAAAATTAAGTTAAAATAAAAATTTATATATAATATATTGATTATCAAATACAAAATGATATAGTTTAGATTTTTGATTATAATAAGAGATTTTAACTTTCCCTATAACTGAAGCTATATCAATGCTTTAGGACCCGATCTTTTATCTATATTGATAGCTTTTCCACTATTTTCGTCCTAAATTCTTTACATCTACAATCCCACAAGATAAAACAAATTAGATGAAAGAACAATAAAAAATGGGCTTTCATCATATTTAAATATTATTGCTTTTTTATTTTTGCCCTCTCCTCATCAGTCGTGTCCTATCCAAATAGGCTTGAATAAACTGATTCAATTACTATGGGTTGAGACCTTAACGATCTAGCCCTGATAGTAGTGGTATCATCCTTGTAGAGCAAATTCCTGAATTTGCTCTACAAGGGTGATAAGAACGGATAGCAGGACTTTGCTGCACGACGGAGCATTTTACCTTTCGCTCCTCAAAATCATTGAATAAAAAAACCGTAAGCCAGTCGAAATGATCCAACTGATTTACGGTCTTTTGAATATTTATTTAATTACTTTCTTAGTTATTTCCATCTTCTAGATCGAAGAGTAATGAAAATCTAAGTGTATTTTGTAGAGGATTGGATTGTGTTCCGCTTGAAGTTGGTACTAAGTAAGAGAAGTTCAATCCAAACATACTGTATTTTAAGCCTACACCAAAGGTCAAGTATTGGCGATTTCCTTTTTTGGCATGTTCGTGGAAGTAACCTGCTCTAACTGCAAACTGATTGTTGTACCAATATTCCGCACCAATTGAGTACATCAACTCTTGCATTTCTTCACCAAAACCTCCTGGTGCGTCTCCGAAAGATCCGAACATTCCTTGAAATAGTGACTTTTCACGGTGATCTGCGACCTCTGGATCTGATGCAGTAAATAAGGTATCGGGTGTTGGAACCAACAATTTATTGATATCTAAACCAAACATAATGGTGTTGTAATCATCAATCTCTAAGGTGTATGCAGCTCCTAAACCAAAGTTAATTGGAATAAAATCTCGAATATCTTCTTCTGTATAGGAAACTTTGTTACCAATGTTGGAAATAGCGGCTCCAATACCTAAATGACTATTACGGGTTCCTGCTAAAAGATTGGTATTGTAAAAGAAGGATAAATCTGCTGCTACCGCTTGGGCTGCTGTAATTTGTCCACTATTGGTTTGTTGTCCTTTGGCTAAGTTGGAATAGACATATTTCAAGGTCAAACCAGCAGACATTTTTTCAGATAGTTTACGAGAATATCCTAAATCGAATGCAAATTCGTGTGGATTAAACTCTTGTAGATCTACTCCTGCTTCGTCTGTAAATTGAATACTTCCTAAATTAAAGTAACGTAAGGAAGCTCCAATGGTCTGTAAATCTCCCATCCTATTGAATCCTGCTATATGTCCAATAAACATATCAGGTACTAGCTCTTTGAGCCAAGGAGTGTAGGTGATAACTGCTCCCCAATTATCTTCTGCAAAGGCTAACTTCGCATTGTTGTGATAAATGGAAGAAGCATCAGGAGAAGTAGCTAGTCCTAAGTCTCCCATTCCTCCTGCTCTTCCGTCAGGATTGATGCGTAGAAAAGGAATAGAGGTGAAAACAGCGTTGACTCCACCATTTAAATCACTTGCACTACTGATTTGTGCTTGGATGCTTTGCAAGTTCATACTTGCTATAGTGATAATAGCTAAAAATAGCTTGAAAATATTATTACTCATAAGGCGTTTAAAAAATTTTACACAAAAAAATTAAGTGTACTTTTCTACTTCAATAAAACCAATTTTTGTAATTCGTTAACGACAGAATTGTCGGAGGCAGCTCTTACTTTGACTTGATATACATAAACACCTTTTCCAATTTTATTGCCAAATTCGTCTAATCCATCCCATTCTAAGTGTTGTACTCGGCTTCCTGCTGCCAAAAACTCGTCTTGTATTGTTTTTACTAAACGACCAGAAATAGTAAAAACTTGTATCTGGACATTTAAAATATCGCCTGGTCGGTTGTGTTCAAACCAAAAGTTGGTTTTATCTATAAAAGGATTGGGATAATTGAGTATGTTGTCTAGTGCCATTTCAGCAGATTCAGCGACTAAAAACTCTGTATATCCTTCTCCTGAATTGTTGAATACATCCCAGGCTTTTATTCTTAAAGTATGTAATCCAGGCTCTAAATCTGTCAAAGGATAGGTTATTTTACCCTCCTGAAAGTTATCTAACGTGGATTCATAATAATTATTGAGTATAAATTGTTGTTCTTGCTCATTTTCTTCATCCATTTTAGCGGTTAAATCATGTCCTATCCCTGTTCCAACTGTATTAATTCCATTTTCATCGGACAAATCTACTAATAAAATGGGGTCTTCGTTGGTTAATCCTCCAAAAACAAAGTTTTCATCATTCAAAAATATTTTTACTTCTGGTCCTGTATTATCTGTTTCTACTAAGTCGGCTATCCCTCCTACTACTACTGTTGTATCCCAACCTGTTGCGTCTGTCCAATCACATTGAGCATAGTAACTTAGCTTCCCTTGCCCATATTTATACGAAATATCTTTGGGAACGACGAAAGTAAATTGAAAATTTCCATTATTAACGCTGGCATTGCCCTTAAAAATAGTACTTTGACGTAAAGAAAAAGAATACGGACAACTTACTTCATCTCTTTCATCAGTTGAACTACCATAAGGACAATCATCAGGAATGTCTTCATCATAAGTAGAAGGAAGATCATTGCCAATCGTACGCAGTTCTAAATCTTTGTCAAATAAAATGGGACTAATGGTTCCATTAAAATCTTCGACAATATTTCCTGATTCATCTACTATCTTGCCTGTAATGGTTACTTTACTTAGTGCTTTGACTGTATCATTTGCTATATCTAACATTTCATCTTTGATGGAAGTTGTCACTATTTCGTACTTTCTATTCGGATAATTTAGAATAAGAGCAGGATCACCCAAAAGTGCAAACTTTCTAAAGTTATTGGCAGAAGATCCTAAACTATTTTTAGCTCTACGAGTAATCTCTCCTAAGGTGGGCATCGTTCCATCTTCCATTGGTACAAAAGCCTGTTTAAAAAAGGCTTCATTGATTCGTTTATTGCCATTGGCTCCAACGATCCTAACAGTCGAAACAATCGAGACAGCTCCACCATTCGGGTTTATCAATAACTCTTCACCTGCTGATGTGGTTTGAGGATCATCAAATCTGCTAAATGTACAAGTCGCTGTAATGAAAAGAGGTAACTTGTCTTTATTTTCCATGCTTTGAATCATAGGAATATCTAAAATCTGCTCTTTTGCTAAACCTGTGGCTTTTCCATGTCCTACATAATTCATAATAAAAGTTCCTGTAAAGATTTTATCCATCAATGCTTTATTGGCTTCTGGATAACGTCCTCCTCCTTGTCCTGCAACTTGTTGAAAAGCATCTAAATAAATCTTATCAATGTTGTATTGATAGACTATGGAGTCTAATAATTCACTATGTGATTCTGTATGTTCTACATGTAGATTGCTATTGCCATCATCTGCTATAAAGGTAATATTGTTGAGCCAGTTGCCTTTTGTTGTTTTGTAGTGTTTAATTTTATCTACCATTGCATTGGCTTCAGTCGTATTTCGGACAGGAAATCGTCCTATTGATATATCTAACTTGGCAGCAGCACTTCCTATATTTTCGCCGTCTGTATTGTCTAATAAGGCAAAATAATCATCGGTACAATAGGTAAAGGAACTAGTCGCAGCTCCTCCTGATCCTTCGCCATAACCACTATCAAAGGTTTGATAAATAGGAATAAAATTGGTGTTGTTGCTTGCTGAAAATTTGATGTTTTTATAATCGTAAGAGGCATCTCCGAATAATAAAAGATGCTGTATCTCCTCTCCATCACTGGCTCTGTCATAAATCATTTTCACATAGTCTCGAATGGCCGTAATATCTTGATTACCAGAGGCAAATTCGTTGTAAACTTGAAATATATCCACTACCTTTACTGATAGATTATTTTCCATTTCATGAAAATCTGCTAGCTCTTGGGCTTGACTTATAAAACTGGGATGGGTAATAATCAACATGTCAGGATTATCAGACGCATGAAGATTCTGACTTTCTATGACTCCAACCGCTTCGGGCGTGAGGTAATTGCTTCCATCAAAAGCTATAAATTTTCTTAAAATGTCGGTTGGTGCGGTTATACTTCCATCCAAAATGCTCATAGTTTGAACATTATTTAAGTTGGTTACATCCCAAATTATTAATCCACTAGCTGGATTTGCAATATCGAAGCGTGTTATGTTGTCTACCCCTACACTTTTTCGATCTCTAAAAATAAGTTGTCCTTGTGCTAAGGCACTGTTTCCTAAGTTCAAGGTTCTTCTGGCATTTAATGAGATATAACCAATAAAACCTTTCCCATCTGTTCCTCCTGGATTGGAATAGGTAACTCTTACTTCCAAATTATCACTATCTAATTCTACTAAACTGGATTTGGCTCGATAACGTCCTACGGAAGACTCTAAACTAACAGATACAGCACCCAAGTTATACTCTTCAAATTGCGTATTATTTGCCCAAAAGCGAATGAGGTTGGTTGCTCCTTCATCATTGGTTGTCCCAGCCGCACTAGTTCTAATTAAAACAGGCTCTTCTTTGACGAGATTGGGAAACGAAAAACTGAAGGGTTTGCTGGCTCCTTCTGTCATTTGATCTCCTAACCAATTGCGTCCTGTTCCCATTTCATTGAATCGGTCTTCTTCATGAAAGGCTAATGCATCAAAACTATTAGCAGTTGTATTGTAGTCATTGGGTTGATTGGCTGTTGTGATTCTTTTGCCTTGTCCTATATCAAAGTTGAAAAAGTAATGGTTGTAATCGGAATAGACATGCTTTTTGTGTTCAAAAAAGTCTGTATTGTTGTCTTGTCTCCAATACCATTGATTGGGGCTTTCGCCAAAAAACAAGATATAATCATCTTCATCAAATTGATTGTTGTTGTTATTATCTATGACTTGGATGGCATTTTCTAATAAATCATCTACTCTTTCGGCTCCTGCTAATTCGGGCAACATGCCTCCACCGTTTCCGTAAATTCGGATATTGTTCATTGAAATATCTCCCGTATTTACCCCTAAACTTTCTAAAAAAGTTTGATCTAGGCGATAAACTCCTTCTTCTTGTACTCTAAATTTATAAAAAGTGCCTTGATTTAAAATAGAATTTTCTGTCGAGGTCTGTGATTTATTGAAATGTTGATTGGTGGGTTCTTGGGTGATGTTTAGCTCTAAATCGAAACTGGTTAGTTGCTGAATACTACCGCTTGTAGATTTAATCAAGGGAATCAATTCAACAACCGCTAACGCCTTTTTTCGATCAAAAGTCAAGGTCACTTGAGGTTCAATGCTTTCTTGTTCCAAACTTTCTAGAGCGGAAATATCTTGATTATTGATGGTGGAGAAGGTAGCATTGCTTATTTTTGCATCAATTTTGCCAATCGTGTTCAATGGAATGCTTTTAGTATAAACAGGAAGGTTGCCTTTTTCGTAAGCTATATGACAAGGCATACAGTTTAAGGTGGATAGGATTCCTTCGGAAGTGGTCACCTCTTCTATACCTTTCCAGTCTATTTGTTGAGGCAAACTGATAAATTGTTGCGCCAAGATGGGAGAGATACTTAATAAAGTAAAATAAGCACTATACAATAATCGTTTCAACATCGGTAATAGTTTTTATTTAATGTTTTTACCAAAACGCCTTATGGGTCTGTAATATTTTAAATGAGGGCAATTTAACAAACTGGTATTAATGAGTTGTGTCCTCAATGATCTAGCCCAATAGGATTAAACTCTAAGTTTTAATCTCTAAATTCTAAAACGGTTCAGTTTGTAAGGCGTTCTGTCCATTCCAAAATAGCCCCGATAGCAGTGGTATCGCTGTTTGAAGCCAAGCCCACAAGGTCGAAAAGACTTGCGGTAGAGCCAAGCAGCAGCGATAAGAACGGATAGCGGGACTTTCCGTAACAATGAAAGACAAACCTTTCGCTGCTAATTAAGAAAAAAGAAAAAGCAAATATGAATATCAACAAAATAAGCCTTTGGATTTGTAGCCTTTTATTGAGCAGCTTATCCCTATTGGCACAAGATCCCGAATTTAGCCAATTTTATGCAGCTCCTGTTTATACCAATGGAGCTATGATTGGCTTTTCGGAAGCTCCACGCATCAATGTTAGCTTTCGGGACCAAATGGCTTCTTTTGTTCCAGACGCTTTTATCACCTCCGCCATTTCTTACGACCAATACTTCTACAATCTTCGTTCCAGTATCGGGGCGACCTTTTCGGCAGATATTGCAGGCAATTTATTAAATACTTATCAATTTCATGGTCTGTATGCTTACACTTTGCCATTGACTGATACCTATGCCTTCAAATTGGGTTTTCAAGCAGGAGTCATACAACAAAACATCAATCAAGGCAATTTGGTTTTTTCAGATATGATAAATCCCAATTCTGTCACAGAAAATTTTACCAATACCACTTCTGAAGCACCTTTGGGTAAAACCAACATAACGGCTTTTGATTTGGGAGCTGGATTTGTCGTATATAGCAGTAGGTTGTTTATGGGAGCTTATTTTAAGCATATCAATACCCCTAGTTTTTCATACAGCACCGATGTTGATAACGATAATCAATTAGAAACTCGTATTTCTTTTCAAATCGGCAATACCTTTTATTTAAATGATCCATTTTTTGACAAGCATCAAATTTATATTGCTCCAGCCTTATTATTTGTCAATCAAGGAGCATTTAACCAGATCAATGTCGGAGCGTATGCAGGAAGAGGTGCAATTTTTACAGGTTTTTGGTTTCGACATACTATAAAGAATGCTGATGCGTTAATATGGATGTTTGGAGTCAAAAAAGGCATTTTCAGAGCAGCTTACAGTCATGATTTCAATTTGAGTCAACTTCAAACTTCTGCTGGTGCTCATGAAATATCGTTGAGCTTTGATTTGGGGCAAGATCCTTACATAAAGAAAAAGGCTCGTATGCGAGAGACGATAAAGTGTCCTGAGATGTTTCAGTAGTGAGAGTGATGGATGACTTTTATGATAAGTGACGAAGGGACGACTCTTCATTTTCTGTATTTTTGGGACGAAGGGACGTTTTAGTTCTTTGCTAGGCAGCCTATAAATCTCGAAAAAAATCTATCATCAGAGTCATCTTTTAGATTAGGAGCGAAAGATAAATTACTTCGTCGCATAGGAAAGTCCCGCTATTCGTTCTTATGGCTGTTGCCTCGCCACAACCCACGCCAAGCTCAACACAGCCATACCACTACTATCGGGGCTATTTTTGCAAGGACAGAACGCTTAAGATTGCCAAACAAACCACCCAAAACAAAACCACATTTTCACCCATTCCAATAATCTTTTTCCCAAATGTAAGGTCATAACTGTATTTGACCGTATATTTAACGACTTATTCAGAATATACATTACCAGACATTTTAAATAAATTGCTATTTTTGACAGCCTAAAAATTCGGATAAAATGAATAAAAATATTTCTACACTTATGCTACTATGCTTCTTAGCCGTAGGAATCATGAGCGTAAGTTCTTGTAAAAGTAAAGAAAAATCTTCCACTACAGGTTGGAATTATAATGATGAAGAATGGGGTGGCTTTGAAAAAAGCGAGGTCCAAGATCAAGAAGTAGGTCCTGGTCTTAAACTCATTGAGGGTGGAACTTTCTTAATGGGTCACACAGGACAAGATGTGATCTTTGACCACAATAGCCAACCTCGTCGAGTAACTGTTTCTTCTTTCTATATGGATGAAACAGAAGTTCGCAACATTGACTATCGTGAGTACATCTATTGGATGGAACGAGTCTTTGGCGAAACTTACCCTGAATATGTAGAGGCTGCCATGCCTGACGAATTGGTTTGGCGTGAAGAGCTTGCTTACAATGAGCCTTATGTTCAAAACTATTTCTCTCACCCTGCTTACAACGAATACCCTGTTGTTGGTATTACTTGGGATCAAGCCAATGAATATTGCAAATGGCGTACAGATCGTGTAAATGAGCGTCAATTGATAGAAGAAGGCATTTTAGATTTGGATTTAGAACAATCTGGTGAAGATCACTTCAATACCAATTCTTATCTTTTGGGACAATATGAAGGTGTTGTTGCCAAAGGAAAGAAAAACTATGACCCAACAGGTGAAGAAACTCGTGCGGTTACTTTCTCTGATGGTATCTTGTTACCAGACTATCGTTTACCAACGGAAGCAGAATGGGAATATGCTGCTTTGGCTTTGATTGGAACAGAAGCTCGTAAAGGAGAGGAACGTTATACAGAAAGACGTGTCTATCCTTGGTCAGGAAATACCGTTCGTGAAGCGAAGAGAGGTAAGAAAATGGGAGATATGTTGGCTAACTTCCAAAGAGGTCGTGGTGATATGATGGGATTAGCGGGTTCTTTGAATGATAATGCGATTATTACGGCTCCTTGTAAAAGCTATAAGCCTAATGATTTTGGTCTTTACAATATGGCTGGAAACGTGAGCGAGTGGGTTTTAGATGTTTATCGTCCGATGTCCAGCTTAGATGTTGAAGACTTTAACCCTTATCGTGGTAATGTCTTTAAAACATTGGATTTGGATGAAGAAGGTTTACCACAAAGAGATAGTTTAGGTCGTATCCAGTATCGTGAATATACGAAAGAAGAAATCGGTAATCGTGAAAACTATCGTCAAAGTAATGTAGTGGATTATCGTGATGGTGATGAAGACTCTGGTGTTGGCTATAGTGATGAGTCTACACTTATTAGTAATACTGCAAGAGTTATCAAAGGTGGTTCTTGGAAGGACAGAGCTTATTGGTTACAGCCTGGTACAAGAAGATACCTTGAACAAGATAAGGCTTCTGCTACGGTTGGTTTCCGTTGTGCGATGATCAAGGTGGGAAGTCCTACTGGTAAATAAAAATTAAAAAATCTAATTTTAAAGCCGCTGCTCTTTGGAGTAGCGGCTTTTTTATTTGCTAATATTTTCGATTCGTTGAAAAGTTTATATCGTTCAAATGTGAGAACATATACAATCTGTTCCTACCATGTTTGTATTACCTGTGAACTCGGTATTATTTTAAATTCAATATCATAAGAAAATGCATTTTTACGGGGTGTTTTGTGACCATCCCCCA
>JAHDBB010000467.1 GCA_020630635.1 Chitinophagales bacterium | reverse complement strand
CATCGAATGAATCAGTCGTAAGCGGACAACCATCATCCACGTTTGGTTCCGCATTTATAATAACACAATTAGCGGCATCGAATGAGTCAGTTGTAAGTGGACATCCATCATCGACATTGGGTTCCGCATTAACAATGACACAGTTAGCAGCATCGAATGAATCAGTTGTAAGAGGACATCCATCATCGACATTTGGTGCTTCATTTATGATCATACAATTAGCGGCATCGAACGAGTCAGTTGTAAGTGGACATCCGTCATCGACAGAGGTGTTTAATGTAAATTCACATTCGCAGGTGGTTGTGTTAAAGACATCATCGGTTAGAGGACATCCATCGTCACAAGTTTCGACTACACAATTTTCCTCTATTTTTAATTGTTTTGCATTTTCACTAAAAAGCACACAGTTACCACTTGATAAGATATTATCAATACTTTGACCAATAAATGTACTTGGATTAACTAAGGCTGGAGGACTGGTGGTTGCATGATAATTGAATCCGTAAATATCATAACAACCTGCTGGTAGGCTGCTAAAGTCTGCATTGGCATCTACCTCAGTAATATTACCTGATTCATCGACTGCTGCATAAGAATATAAATAGTCAGCAGGTGGACCATCAGACTTAACATAAACATTTCCTGTTCCAGAGGTAGTGATAGGCACAGAATAAGGCGGGCTAAATCCGTAAACAGTTAAGATGTAAGAAGTACATTCTAATAGCGTGACGCTAAAGGCATCTGGTAAAAAAGTACTTGCTGGAGAAGCGGCAGGATCTGGATTGTCATAAGCACTCGTACCGATAAAAGAGGCGCAAGGATTACTGGGATCAAAAGTAGCTGCATCAAATACAGTCATTGCCACTAATATACCGTTGGGTTTAGAAAAACTATAAGAACCTGTTGCATCTACAATGATTTCTATGGCTTCATAATGGGCATTGAAAGTAAATCCAAATCCTGTGGTACTCGTTTCACAAATACCTGAACCTTGTGGGTTTTCTCTTACATAATTGAGGGTTGGATCACTAGTTTCTACATCCAATGTAAATGAAGAAGAAGGAGTGCCATAGAAAAAGTCTAATGAAAGGTCTAATGCAGGATCACCCAATGGTAAGGTACAAGGATCATCATTACATAAGTAATTGCTTTCAACCATACAATCAGAAATGATACTAAAGTCTTGGTCCGAAATATCAAAAAACTGTACACATTCATTATCGGTACAAACAATTTGGATTCTTGCATTATCTGTACTGGGTACACCTGCTGGAAAACTAACACTTACACTTCCTGCACTATAAGCTACGCCTGATGCCAAAGTATAAGCATAAGTATTACCGCCATCAATAGAAAGACGAATATCTACATTATTACAAAGAGCCTCTGAGCCATTAGGGTTCCAGCTAACTGTTGTAGAAGAACCAGCGTTAAAAGATTCTCCACCATCTGGTGCAATAACAGCTAAAGGACCTGTAGCATCTACGTTTACTGTAATATCTGAATAGGTGACACCACCACCATCGGGGTTACAATCTCTTACGGTTAATCTAAAATCCATTGTTCTTGGAACAGTAGATAAAACTTCATAGTCACTGGTGGCTCCACTGGTTAAGTTATTTAATTTAGGAATGATACGACAAGGATCAGAACTTGGGGGATAGCTTCTTACAAGTGGAGCATCTGGATTGGCAGCCGCAGCCGCACCAATCAACCCTTGTGTGGGAGTACCTGCACCATCCTCGTCAATTTCTTCCCAGTTGTATGTTAATCCATCCCCATTAGGATCGGTTGCGCTTCCTTGTAATTTATAAGGAGTACCAATAGGAATATTGTGTGTTTCACAACAACCTGTTGCATCATCAATAACTGGTGGATCATTATGAACAGGACATTGTTCTTCACAAGAGTTGGCATTAATAGTTGTAAACATTTGTTCTAAGCTAATGCCATGAAAATAATTGTCCGCAGCACCACCATCTGGAATATTTTGTCCAGTTCCACAAATACCGTTATAAGACATAATAGTTGTTCCACTCGCAATTTCTACAGCAGTATTGGAAGCAATATTACTAGTACAATTACTGCCTGTTCCATTAAAGGTGTGTGTGGCTCCAAACATATGACCAAACTCATGGGTAATGAGTTGTAGCCATCCATTGCCTGTGTTGTTAGAAGAACCACTCCAACCAGCAGCTTTTCTAAATCCTCCGCTTGCATAAGTACTTGCAGAACATATAACTCCTAAACCTGCTTGTCCTCCAGTGGACCATCCATCACCAGATGAAGTCGTATGAAAAGCATGTCCAATATCATAATCTGCTGGATTGGGATAAGCCACATTGATAGCATCGGCTGCTTGTTGAGGACGGCTATTACCGCCTGCCTGATCTGGAATAAATGGATCGGTAGCAGGATCTAACCAAATATTGGTATTGGTTGCATCAACAATATTAAGGCAAACAGCTAATTCTTTGTTTAATATAGCATTTATACCATTGACGGTTGCTGTAATGACTGCCATGACACTCGCTTCCGTACCGCCATTGGCTTGAACAAATTCACCGGTTGCGACAACAGCTAAGTCATACTTTCTTTTAAAACTTCCATTAGAAACAGATGTTGCACCTGGATCTTTGTCTGGATCAACTTGGTTAGTCGGCTTAAATCCTTGGGGCAAATCATCTGAACTTATGGCACAGTTAGAAGCCTCGATAGGACCATCCATTCCCAATGTTGCTTCATGAATAGTGGGATTAAGTAGGTCTAATGGTTGGATACCCAATAAACCTTCAGGGGTGATAATGGTGGCAAAAACACCATGAGGTGATACCGTCAAAGATCCAGAAGATAAACCATCCTCTGATAAAATTTGGTAAGTTCTAATATTAGGGAATTGAGTGTTGTTGAGAATGGCACTCTCTTTAATTTTAAAACTCCTTTCTAATTCTTGACTAGTTGGTAAAGTGATTAATAAACTACTGCTTTCGACAGAAAGTTCTGGGGTAGATGGAGCGTTGAGTAAAGCCGTTTGAAGGGTTGCAATATCTACTTCAAATGAGGCTTTTTGGGCATCTACGATCTGATAATTTCCAATGTAGGGAGCTTGTCCAAATACGCACAAACTACAACACATTAGAAAAGCCAATAGATGGGTTTTCATAAGTTAGTTTTTTTAGTTAGGTAAATAAAATATTTTTATATAAGTAAAATTCAAATTTGTTTGATTAAGAAAATCCTATAAATAAGAAATTTGGTGAAAAATTTTGCAAAGGAATTAATTTAACATATTAAAGATTTGGTTTGATTATTGGTTGAGAAAGAGTCAATAATTCAAATCTTTGGTCAATCAGGAGTGATTGTATTGCAATTAGCTGAAGTAAAGGGTGTCGTTGTTTCATAATTATTACTTTGGGTTTATGCAAATATATAAAACCATCTCTATTAAAAAAAATATTATTGGTGGTTTTTGGTATAACTTTTTGAATACTTTAAATGTCAATATATTGTTAGTTGAGTTGTAATAAAATATAAAAAATAGCTATAAATATTTTTGAGTTTTTAGTGAATAACTTGCTAAAGAAGGAGGCTTTTTTATGTAGGATGTATTTTTTAGGAGCGAACGGTTGAGGGCTTCGTTGTGTTGGGAAGTCCCGCTATCCGTTCCTATGAATACTCTAAAAATGTCATTTTTCTAAAAAATGACATTTTTTCGCATTCATACCACTGCTATCGGGGCTAGATCGTTGCAGTCTTTCCTTATATTGACTGAAGTGTACTATATTAGGATGTCATCAAAACGAAATTCTGTATATTCTTCTAATTCTTAAAAAATTCTGTTCAAAAAACTGGCACTAAGCAATACTTTCCAAAACCAATTAGACCCGATAGAAGTGGTATTGCTGCTCGAAGCTATGCCAGATGAAAGGCACTTTCAAAGTGTCTTTCATCTAAGTCCAGTAGCAGCAATAAGAACGGATAGCGGGGAGACCTGTCACGACGAAGCATTTTCTGTTCTCTCCTAAAATAAAAAATCCCCCACTTCTTGCGAAATGAGGGAGGTTGAATACATTTGAAATGCGTTTTATTCTACTACTATTCTAGTGATGATTTCTTTGTCGTCATCATTGATTTGTATAAAATAAATGCCCGTTGTATAGTTGCTAACATCTAAGGTTAATTGATTCAAACCAATATTGGTTGTGATTGTTTGTTGAGCGACTATTCGTCCTGTTACATCCATCACTTGTAAATGCAAGTCGCTTTTTGTAGGTGTTTGGAAAGATACATTTAGATAGTCATTACTTGGAATCGGGAAAATATTGATGATTTCAAAATCCGTTTTTCTTTCTAAAGCAATCACTTCCGAAACGATACGAGTTTGAGCCTCTACATCTGTTTCTTTGAGACGGTAATAGGTCGTACCACTGGTCATATGTTGATCTAGAAACTCATAAAGTTGTGTTGTACTACTATTGCCTGTCGCTGGAATATCTTTGACGCTTTCAAAATTCAGACCATCCAAAGATTTTTCCAAAGAAAAGTAAGCCGCATCTACTTCGCTTGCCGTAACCCAAGAAAGTAAGTTCCCTTGATTGAGAACTTCCCCTTCAAACCTTAGCAATTCGATGGCTGTCGTGGTGCAAGAAATGACCATCGTTGCAACAGTGGTTACACAGCTTGGATTGTTGGCAACGGAAATGGTGTAAGAATATCCCGTACCCGTCGCATAAGGACCAAATAAAGTATTGGTGTTATTGGTATTGATCAGAACGCCCGTATTATTGTCCAAGATATTGTATCCTGTACTGGTTGGATTGCCACCACCGATCGTTAATAACATTTCATACGTTCCATTTTCTGCATCACACAATACTTTGGGAATCACCACAAAATTATCACATTCAGGAATGAGTTCTACAGGAATTGCTTGGTCGTCTCCCCCTAGATAATTCATCCCTACTTCAATAGTTGTTGTGAGATTCAACTGTAAAACCCCAATGTTAAAACGATAGCCTTCAGGAAGAATGATTTCGACTTGAATTTCCCCGACAGGAATGTCTTCAAATAAGAAAGTACCATCCGTTGAACTTACAGTAATATTGCCATAGCCATTTATTCCAGCAATCGAAATAATAGCTCCCTCTACTGTTTCTTCTCCATCCTCATACATGCCATTTTCATTTTCATCTACAAAAATAAGAGAGGTTAAATCTCCGAATTGACAGTTGTAATTACAACTTCCATCGTCTATGCAAGCAGTCGATATATAATTACAAGCCATCATGTCTGTACAACCTGTTTCGATACAATTACACAGACAATTTGCAAGGTCGAAAGATTCATTGCTGGCACACATTGGTTCATTAATAAC
>JAHDBB010000466.1:1978-5377 GCA_020630635.1 Chitinophagales bacterium | reverse complement strand
AAAACGTTGGCTGCATTCATAGGAACGGATAGCGGGACTTTCCAATGCGACGCAGCACCGAACCTTTCGCTCCTAGCCTAAAAAAAGAATAGGATTATTAGGGTTTCTATTTCACTCAAATTCACAAATTGAATCGCATTAATAATTCATCATTTACCATTCACCATTATCAAATTACTGCGGAACACCTGCAAATGCTAAAATATCTGCAATCGTCGAAATCTCTTGTCCATCAATCGTAATTCCTGAATCTGAAACAGAAGCATGATGACGATTATTCCAATAACTATTCGGATCATTTTTGACCAAACCGATGAGGGTTTCAGCGACCAACTTACTGCCCACATAACCCAATGAATTACCCGCTTTTTTGACTTTTGCCTCTTGTAAAACATAATACCACAAAGGCGTTTTTTCTGTAAAACCCGATTCTGTCAACACATCTCTTTGGCTAGCGGTTAAACCGTCTGTCAATTCATTGGCAGTCAAAGGTGTAGTTCTCATCGCTTCAGCAATAGATTGACCGACAGGAATGCTCAACAGATAACCTCTTAATAAGTTTCGAGTCGTCAAACTGGCTAGTACATTGGGTGGCATATGAGATGGATCAACCCCACTCAAATCAAACAAACCTTTAGCTAATTTAGGATCAATCAAACGGGCATTTTGAACAGCCGTTGTGGAGCCTTCAAAACCTACTAAATTGCTCCATTGAATCACTCGATTGTTGGGCAGCACTTTATCCTCGTTCAATAAATTTTGTGTTCCCAAAAGGTTCATAATTGTCAACTCTTCGCCTGTGCGAATGGTGTAAAAAGGTCGAATCATCGAGTGTCCAAATCGAAAACCTGCGACAGAAAACTCTAGTGGCATAAAGACATTGTGATGCGTATAAAAATACGGTCCATTCACTAGTACATCTTTGACCACATCCGAATCACAAACTTGATTCAAATAATCATGGATGACCACATATTGATATGCCCAACGACAATGTCTGCGAGCTTCACAATAGGCATCCACATTAGAAAGGCTTTGTTCAAAAAAGGTGTTGGCACGATTGTACATCTTGATAAATGCTGCATGCAATTGACTCACCAATAAGTTTTCATCATTTCGGGCATCGGCGATATTGGCACGTCCATCGGCATGACGAGGCACATCAATATAATCCGTATCCTCATTCAAATGCATACTTAAACTACGGTTATCAAATAAGTCGTCCGCTTGTGCTTGATAGCTTGCATTAAGGCTTGGACCTTCGCCAAAAACGCTATCCAAATCCAATTGAGGTCGTCGTCCATTGGTCAGGTCATTGACTACATTATCGGGATCTAATGGGTGCAAATTATTGAGATCATTAATATCATTTTGATCCGCATTTCTATCTGTTCGGGCTGTTATATCGTGGTCAATAAACTGTCCCAAATAGGTATAAATCGCTGGAATATTGGAATCTAATTCATTCTTTGGGTCTTCGGGCGTTCCCATATCCGCCATAATTTTGCCCAGTTCCAACAGATAATGAATGGTCCTTGCGCCTTCTGGTAGCAGATGAGATTGACAATGACAAAGATAGTTGAACATATACCCAAAGGGCGTGTCATATAAAATCTCATCACTATTAGGAGTTCCGACAATGTGGCTAAAATTTCGTAACATATTATTAATTTTGAATTAAGGTATTACCCACATAAGACGGAGTTAATAAATTGTTTTTGAAAATATATTTGGTTTTTAGTGATTGGTGGCGTTTTTTTAGGAGCGAACTTTTAGGGCTTCGTCGTAATGGAAAGTCCCGCTATTCGTTCTTATCGCCAAGCCACCCGAACCCTTTAGCCAACGCAATTTGGCGATACCACTACTATCGGGGCTATTTGGTTGAGGACACAACGTCTATAAGGGACGACTGTTCATTTGTACATTTTGGGACGAAGTGACGTAAGGGGACGCTTATTTTGAAAAATCGAATCAATTGATCTTTACTTAAAAACCCTTATCCTTGTCCCCTAGTACGAACCGTAATGTCCCTTTCGAATAGTCTCTTTTCTCTTTATCAATCGGATTGCCTCTACTTTTCTAGGTTAGCAATCCGATTGAAGCGACATCTTTTTTCTTTGATTAAAGATCAATAAATTTGTCAAACTTAAACGGATAGCCCCAATATATAAATACGATCTGAATAGCCTTCGTGTATTTGTGGCAAAATTATTTAATAACTCGAATAGTCTAGATTGAAAAAGTTTGGAAAAAGCCCGACTTCCTCTTATATTTGAAACTTAAAAGACATTTTAGGTGTTGAAAATCATGAAACTCCCTAAAATCCTATCAAAGTCACTCTATTTTTATCAAAGGCAGTAGAAATAGACAACATCTATATCTACCATTCACGCAATTAATTTCAAAATCCAATAAAATGAAAAAGAGTATATTTCTCCTAATGGCATTTGCTTTTATAGCTATGTTTGCATCTTGTTCAAGCAATAAAGAACCTGAGAGAAAATTTGTCCGTAATCCTGTCGATGATATGATTCGGGATATGAACAGTGAACAAAACTTTTCTATCATCCTATATGATATGGATGAACAGAACAAAAAGTATAGACATAAATACCAAATCATAGTTGAAAAGAGTGCAACTGCTTCATTAGACAATGAGCCTAAAATCCTTCGAGGATCAATGAATACTGGTTTATTGGCACAAGCTAGTCAAGAATCTAATAGTGTTGAAAATGCCGCTGAAAACATCGCTAATAGAGAAGCAGAAGCCGCTATATCAGATACTTTAGAAGCCACAGGTCCAGCAGAAGTGAAGTTAGAAGAAACCATGACAGATTGGAAAGAAGTATCTGAAGATTTCTTCTACGAAAACATAGACAATATGGGAATGGAAGTTGCTAGTAAAATTGATGGTAAAGTTTCTAAAGTTCCGTCGCCTCCAGGTTATAATAAGTATGTTGGAAACGAAAAGTATGGTCAATGGCGTACCAACTCAAGTGGAGGAAGTTTCTGGCATTTTTATGGACAGTATATGTTTATGAGTACCATGTTCAATATGATGTCACCTGTCTCTCGTGGAGGCTACCAAGATTACAATAGAAACTATCGAGGTAAGCAGGCTTATTATGGCAAAGATGCAGCAGGAAAGTCGAAGTATGGAACGAATAGTGCTGCTACGAAAAAGAAAAACCCAGACTTCTACAAACGTCGTCAAAGCAATAAGTCTTTGACTCAATCGGCAGCGAAGTCTTATCAAACTAAAAGAGCGTCTTCGGCTCCTAAGAGTTCTAGCACTCGTTCAAGTTCTGGTACGAGAAAAACCACTCGTTCAAGTTCTAGATCAGGAAGTAGTTCTCGTTCTAGAGGCGGCGGTGGCGGCGGTAAATAAACGCAAAATCT